>JBDSYI010000252.1:0-1870 GCA_039925745.1 Casimicrobium sp.
CCGCTGCGCCGAAGACCGTGGAAAACTTTTTGTCGTACGTCAAAAGTGGTCAATACGATGGCACGGTGTTTCACCGCGTGATCAAGGGCTTCATGATTCAAGGTGGTGGCTTTTCTGCCGACATGAAAGAAAAATCGACTAAAGCACCCATCAAGAACGAAGCAGAAATGGCGCTCAAAGCGGGCGTTAAAAATGATCGTGGCACCATCGCCATGGCTCGCACCGGTGACCCGCACTCGGCCACCGCGCAGTTCTACATCAATCACGGCAACAACGACATGTTGAACTTCCCGTCGCGCGATGGCTTCGGCTATGTCGCATTCGGCAAAGTCGTAAGCGGCATTGAAGTCGTCGACAAAATCGCTGAGGTCGCGACCGGCAATAAAGGTCAGTACCAGAACGTACCGCAAACGCCTGTCGTCATCGAAAAAGTTACTCTCATTACAAAGAAATAAGGACGCCGAATGGCCCTCGTTAAATTCACCACCAATCAAGGCGACTTCACGCTCGACATCGACGAAGTCAACGCGCCCAAGACGGCTGCTAACTTTCTGCAGTACGTCAAAGATGGGCATTACGACAACACGATTTTTCATCGCGTCATCGACGGATTCATGATTCAGGGCGGCGGTTTCGAACCCGGCATGAAGCAAAAATCTGGTCGCGCGCCGATTGAGCACGAGGGCGTTGCCACCAGCGCTGCGGGCCTCAGGAACGCGATCTACACTGTCGCAATGGCCCGCACCAACGACCCGCATTCCGGCTCGTCGCAGTTCTTCGTCAACGTGACCGACAACGCATTCCTTGACTTCAAAGCACCAAACGGCAACTCGTGGGGCTACACCGTATTCGGCAAAGTGTCCGACGGCAAAGACGTCCTTGAAAAAATCAAAAACGTAAAGACCAGCACCATCGGCGGACACCAAAATGTGCCTGTAGAAGACGTCGTGGTGAGCAAAGCGGTCATCGTCTAGCGGACGTTAACCATCAACGCGTTGATCACGCTGATCGCGCGCTTCGAATTGACCAATAGGTGATTTCGATGCGCGCGATTTTCATTTCTGATCTGCATTTGAACGAACCTGACACTACAACTCAGGCGCGGTTCGACGCGTTCATGCAAACCGCTGTGCCGGGCGCGGATGCGCTCTACGTGCTCGGCGATTTGCTGCATGTCTGGCTCGGCGATGCAATGCTGCCGGGCAACACGTATGCGAAACGCATCGCAGCGCAATTCGCAGCAGCAAGTACAGCCGGTACCAAAATATTCATCGCTCGTGGCAATCGCGATTTCATGATCGGGCGCGATTTCGCGGCCGCGTGCGGAGCCACTTTACTTGACGAACAAACGGTGATCGAACTCGACGGCAAACGAGTACTGTTGATGCATGGTGACGAGCTTTGTATTGAAGATGTTCGCTACCAACGCGCCCGCCGTATTTTGCGCACTAACGCCTTTCGCATCATCGGAAATTCGCTGCCCGCAGCGATTCGAAATTTCATCGCACGAACGCTGCGCGGCAAGAGCGAATCGCACAAAGCCACAACCGCCATGAACATCATGGATGCCGACCCCGACGCCGCGTTGGCGGCGATGAAGGCCCATCACGCAACCACGCTTATTCACGGCCACACGCACCGCCCGGCTCATCACATCATGGCGAACGGACGCGAGCGCTGGGTCATGACAGACTGGCAACAGCACTACGGCTACCTCGAATGGCAGGACGGAAAATTCACTGTCCAGCCGTGGCATAATGAAATTTCCTTGGGGGGGTAGCTCAGCTGGGAGAGCGCCGCGTTCGCAATGCGGAGGTCGGGAGTTCGATCCTCCTCCTCTCCACCAATAGCAAACCAACAGCCCGCGTAT
>JBDSYI010000253.1:0-3277 GCA_039925745.1 Casimicrobium sp.
TCAGTCAGCGGCGCATGCTCCGGTGCCAGTAAGCACAGCGCCGTGTAGCAAACGAGCGTGCGGCCCTGACACCGCTTGAGTTGTGCCAGCGCGGTGGCGAAATCGCCGGGTTTGGACATCGCCTCACAATCGAGATCGAGCACCTGATCGGAGCCGATGACGATGGCGTTTGGGTGTTGGGCTGCGACGGCGGCGGCTTTTTCGAACGCCAATCGGCGACAGTTTGCCAGCGGTGATTCGCCGGCACGTTGCATCTCGTCAACTTCGGGTTTAACGACTGAAAACGGGATCGCCAGTCGTTCGAGCAGTTCGCGGCGATAGCGAGAGGTGGAGGCGAGAATGAGCGGGTGTGTCATATAGCTCGCAGTGTAGTAGCGCCGCCCTCAGAAAATAGTTATAATCATGGGCTTTCGTGTTCCCGGCTGAAGGCGTGTCAGTTCGGATCAAATCGGATGACATATCTCGCAAATTGATCGTCTGGAGGCAAAAATTAGCATCAAAGACGTTCAAAAGCCCGAAAAAGTGAAGACCGACGCGGACTGGAAGTATCGCCAGAACGCATCGCAGTTTGCGCGATTGGGTTACGAGATCGCGGGGCCGCTCAGCGCTGAAATGCTGGCGCGAACCACGGAGAGCGACGTGATTGTTCACGGCATCACCGGTTCGGTGCGATGTCTGGAAGCCAAAATTTCCGGGCGCATCGGGTTTGTCGTGTCGGTGGCCGGATCGGTGGGTTTGACCTGCCAGTCTTGCGGTGCGGAGTTTGAAATGCCTGTGGATTCGCGATCCGTGATTCATGTGGCGCAAGACGCTGCAGAGCTCGCGAGTTGGGAAGATGAAGCGTTTGAGTGCGTTGAGGCAAATGAAAAAACCTCGGCGCTTGACCTGGTAGAAGATGAATTGTTGCTCTCGATACCGTATGTACCGAGATGCCAGAAGTGTGATGCCGCCGATGCGCCTCACACACACGAATTTAATTAGCGCTTTTTTATCCGCGCGAGTTGTCAGTTTTAATAGTTACGACAGTACGAATTAGGAGTCAATCATGGCCGTCCAACAAAACAAAAAATCCCCTTCAAAACGTGGCATGCACCGCGCTCACAATGGTCTCACCGCGCCGCATCTGGGCGTTGAGCCAACGACCGGCGAAGTGCATCGTCGTCACCACATCAGCCCAACGGGTTTCTACCGCGGCGTAAAGGTTGTGCAGACAAAAGCTGACGAGTAGTCGGCTTCTCGCCCCTGCTGAATTCAGTTACGGTCACCGAGCAACGCAACGTCTGCACCAATGCGAATTGCCATTGATGTAGACGGCGGTGACCACGGTGCGGCAGTCACGCTGCCCGCCGCTGCACAATTTCTCGCCCGACGTCCCGACGCGCACGTGCTGCTGGTCGGGCTCCAGTCGTCTCTGGCGACTGCCGAAAAAGCCATTCCCGCCGCCAACGCCAGTCGCGTCACGCACGTCGTCGCCACCGAAGTGGTGGGCATGGATGACTCCCCGGCGCTGTCACTCAAAAACAAGAAAAATTCGAGCCTTCGTCTTGCGCTAAACGCGGTCAAGGACGGGCGAGCCGATGCCTGCGTCAGCGCGGGCAACACCGGCGCCTTAATGGCCACCGCACGCTTCGTTTTAAAGACGTTGCCAGGCATTGACCGACCGGCAATTGCCTCGGTTATGCCGTCGCTCAAGAACCACGACAAGCATGCCCACCACGGCGCGCTGATGTTGGACCTTGGTGCCAATGTGGATTGCACCGCTGAACACTTGCTGCAATTCGCCATCATGGGGGCTGCACTTTCTTCAACGTTGACCGGAAATGCCCGCCCGACGGTGGGCCTATTGAACATCGGCGAAGAAGACATCAAGGGCAATGAAATCGTCAAAGCGGCTGCCGAACTGATTCGCGCGACCGACTTGAATTTCATCGGCAATATCGAAGGCACCGACATTTATGCCGACAAAGTGGACGTCGTCGTTTGCGATGGATTTGTCGGGAATGTGGCGCTCAAAGCCTCTGAGGGTTTGGCGCGGCTCATGACGCAAATGTTGCGTGAAGAGTTCGCCCGAACGCCGCTGTCGAAGGCGGCTGCGGCGTTCTCCTACCCAGTGTTGAAGCGTTTTAAAGGCAGACTCGACCCGTCGCAGCATAATGGCGCGACGCTCCTGGGTTTGCGCGGAATCGTGGTTAAAAGCCACGGAGGCGCGGACGTACCCGGTTTTGTCACAGCCATCGAGCGAGCCGACGACGAGGCTCGTCATAATCTGATCGCCGAATTGACCGAGCGTGTCACTGCGTTTCATACGCAGGCGGTGGCCAACCAAAGTGCGGCCGCTGTTAGCAACAGTTAGCCCCCGTTCGGGCGCTCTTGGTGTGCGTTTCCGCATCGGCGCGTTTGCTGATTAAATCAGTATCCTCGCTGTGAATCTACTGCCCGTGTTCACCAAAATTATCTCTACCGGAAGCTACCTTCCGGAAAAAATCCTCACCAACGACGACCTGTCGAAAATCGTCGATACCTCGGACGAATGGATTCGCACGCGCTCCGGCATTCGCGCCCGTCACATTGCCGCCCAAGACGAGGAGACCAGCGACCTGGCGCTTATGTCCGCGAAATGCGCGCTCGACGCTGCGGGTCTCGCGGCGATGGACATCGATCTGCTGGTCGTCGCCACTACGACTCCTGACGTCATTTTTCCGAGCACCGCCTGCATCGTGCAGGACAAGCTTGGCGCGAAAAACGCGGTAGCGTTCGACATTCAAGCCGTGTGTTCAGGCTTCGTTTACGCCTTGTCTATCGTTGACAAAATGGTCGCGACGGGCGCCTACAAAAACGCATTGGTCATTGGCGCTGAAATCTATTCCCGCATCCTCAACTGGAACGACCGCACCACGTGTGTGCTGTTCGGCGATGGCGCGGGAGCCGTCGTGGTTACGCGTTCGCAAACGCCGGGCATCCTCGCGACCAAATTGCATTCTGACGGCAGCCGTCGCGCCATCCTGAATGTGCCGGGCCACGTGCGAAACGGCGTGGTCTACGGTGATCCACATGTGCACATGGACGGTCCGGCCGTGTTCAAAATGGCGGTCAACGTGATGGCTGAAGTTTGCAACGAAACGCTGGCAATGGCCAACATGACGGCCGCAGAAATCGACTGGCTAGTGCCGCATCAGGCCAACGTGCGCATTATCGACGCCACCGGCAAACGGCTGGGCGTTGCGCCCGAAAAAACGATTGTGACCGTGCAAGGGCAGGGCAATACCTCCGCTGCGTC
>JBDSYI010000254.1:0-1709 GCA_039925745.1 Casimicrobium sp.
CCCAACGCACACGCGAACGCCGCCGCCAAGTTAGGCCAGGCAATAAGCATTTTCTTCGGCAGCAAAGCCTCGGTGACAGCGAAGCTCAGCGCCATCGCGAAAAACATCATCAACGATGCTGCCAGCATGCGCACGAGTGGATGAGATAAGAGCCGGCGCCACCGTGGGCTGGGGTCAGGCCCGGCAGGTTGTAGAACATGGGCGGTGCGAGTCATGGCGAATAAGGTGCTGCACCAAGGGTTGCTCGGCACCTGCGAATTTCAGATGCCGAGCATTGCTCGCAGCGCTCTAGCGGCAATATTTGGGCTGCCGATGATTGAACGGGATGATCGTTCGTGTGAGATGAATTTTGCATGGTTGTCCTGTCGCCTCTGGCCTAAAAAATTGATTGAGCCCCCGATTTTGAGCACTGAAAGCGCAGTCGAATCCAGGAATCTCAAACGCCATGGTTGCTACGCCACCAACATGTGCGGTGCCCGCTTGCCAGGCAAGAACACGAAGCAACACAAATTCTTAAGAACAACTTTTTCAGAATGAGTATTGCTGTATCGCCGAGGCGTTCGACGCGATCAGGTTCCCGATCCAGCTTTCAGTGTCTTGTTCAGGAAGCTCACGACTGCTGCGTTGAAACTGGTGTGAAACGCCGTTCGGTCGAAGCCGACGACACTGGTACATATGGCGGGAGCCATCGACGCGAGCGCTGGGCCGCAAGGCGCCAGAAAGTCGTAATGCCCAGCATTGGCAACGACGTGATTGTCCGCCGCCTGCGGCAGCGCGAGCCTCACAGCTTCTGCATAGCGCGGGTACGGAAGCACGACATCGTTATCGGCGCGCCAGAGCTGCACGGGCATCTTGACGTCCTTGAGCCCGTCCGCAGAGAACGCGAATCCAAGCGCGGGCGCGGCTACCACGGCGGCCTTGATGCGAGGATCGGCCCCACGGGCCGTTGTGGAAGTGAGCGGCACCGCGGCATTGCCGCCGCTCTTCGCAATGAGCTGGCATGCAAAGTCTTTGGGGTACTGAAGGCACTCCGGCCCGACTTTTGAAAAATCAGGAATGCCACCGATGCTCACCAGCGTGGTGAAGCCGCCCGCTGAGAAGCCGTACATGCCGATGCGCGACGGGTCGATGATGGCGCGGCCATCCCAGGCCGACAGCATATGGTCGAGCACCCGGCTGATCTGCCGCGGCCGGTCCATGACGTCGGCGCTGCGGCTCTTGTCTGCATAGTTGTCGCCCGTGTGGGTGACCGCCACCACGACAAAACCGGCGTCTGCCAGCGCGATAGCGGTGTCGAAATGAACCAGGAACGAGCCGGCGTATCCATGCGAAATCACCACCAGCGGAAGGGCCTTGCCTTGTGCGACGCCATTGACCGCGACGTTCATCGTCGTCGGACCCATCGCGATAGGCTGGACTGCGGTTTGGCTCGGATACCAGATACCGATTTCCAGTGGCTTGCCATCAGGATCGGCGGCAAAACCGTGTTGAAAGCCTGCGGCCTGGACACAGGTGCTGACGAATGCAATGGTCAGCGTTGTGATAGCAAACAGTAGTTTTGATGCGAGTGTTTTCATGAGTAATGACTCCTAGGTTTGGTTAAGGGTTGCGAATTAATCTTCCACCATGCAGATGGTCTTCTTCGTTGCGACGAATTACAGAGTTCGGGGCGTGATGAACCGACGGCGGCCGCGAGGTGACGCGGAGCG
>JBDSYI010000255.1:0-9951 GCA_039925745.1 Casimicrobium sp.
TCGCTCAAGCGCTGGTGTAGCTCGGTGATTCGGGCTCGCCACGGCATCGGTCTATCCTCTGCTTGGCAAAGCGGCGAGGACGACGGTGAATGCATCGTAAATTAAGTACAGCTTTTCTATTTATCCCATTTTACACGGGGGCTAGCGTGCAAATAATGCAATTGTCGACTATTGGTGAATATACGGTTCAGCCCCGGTGTAGACGAACTTTTGAGAAAAAGCTGATAGGTAAATTGTGCGCTTTGCTGAGCATGGTCGCCGCATTTGCTTTCGCGCCCCTCGCCGCAGCGCAATCGGTTTCCGTCGTCGAATACTACAACCGCGCACTCGATGCGTATTTCATGACCGGACGTGGCGCCGAGCAGTCTGCGCTCGACGCCTTGCCCGCTGATTTTTCGCGCACCGGAGCGGAGTTCTCGGCCACCGCTGCGGCCGCTGCGGGCACCTCGCAAGTGCGCATCTGCCGCTTCTACATCAGCCTGAGCACGCCGTTCACGAGTTCGCATTTTTATGGCCGTGAAGGCATTGATTGCGAATCCATCCGGGCGCAAAATCTGACGGGCTTTACCTATGAAGAATTTGATTTTGCAGTGAGTTCGCCGGACGCAGCGGGCAGCTGCCCGGCCAATGCGCCCACACGCGTTTTTCGTAGCTTCAGGGTGGCGGCCAACGGGCGCACCTCGAACCATCGCTACACCGTGAGTCAGGTGAGCTACGACGCGCAAACCGCCGCTGGCTGGTCGCCCGAAGGCGTCGCGTTTTGCGTGACAAGTGTGAAGGATGCTGCGCAGTCCGCAACCAGCAGTTTCAAGCGCGTGGTGTCGCTCGCAGAGTCACCGTTTCCGCCCGGTTGCAGCGGTCAATCGTCCGGCGTGAACTTCCGCGGAGCCGAGACCGAACCCTCGCTCGCGAAACACCCGACGAACGCCCAGCACCTGGTTGCCGCATGGCAGCAGGATCGCTGGTCGAATGGCGGCTCGCAAGGGGTCGCCAGCGCCGCGTCTTTTGATGGCGGGTTGACCTGGCGCTCGAGCATTGCAACGTTCTCGCGCTGCTCGGGCGGCAACGCGACCAACAGCGGGGACTACGACCGTGCAACTGATCCCTGGGTTGCCATCGGCGCAGACGGCACGGCGTATCAAATGGCCTTGTCGTTCTCCGGTCAGTCGTTCTCCGCGAACGCAATCAGCGCCATGCAGGTTGCCAGAAGTAGCGACGGCGGTCGTACCTGGCCTGCGCCTCAGGTGTTGGTGCGCGATGCTTCTGCCAGTGTTTTTCACGACAAAAATATGCTGGTGGCTGACCCGACCGATGCCGCCTATGTCTATGCGATCTGGGGTCGACTGGACACCATCGGCAGTGGGCACGGACCTGCGTGGTTCACGCGCACGACCAATGGCGGAATTTCGTGGGAACTGTCACGCGGAATTTACGAGCCGGGTGCTGGCAATCAAACGTTTGGCAACCAGCTCGTGGTGTTGCCCAATGGCGTGTTGATTAATGTGTTCCTCGAAATCATAAGCGTCGGAACTGCGCAGACGCCTTCCGGGCAACGTATGCGCGTCGTGCGCTCGACCGACAAGGGTGTCACCTGGTCGGCGCCAATCACTATCGCGCCGTACGTGGGTATCGGCACAGTCGATCCGGTCACGCGCGAACCGGTGCGTGACGGTGCTGGCGTTCCGTCGATGGCGGCCGGGGCCGATGGTCGCCTGCACGTCGTGTGGCAGGATTCGCGCTTCAGCTCGGGTGCGTTCGACGAGATTGCCTATTCGCAATCCTCGGATATGGGCCTGACCTGGAGCGCGCCTACGCAAATCAATGCCAGCGGCGGGGCACCCGCTTTCACGCCAACCGTTCATGTCCGCGACGACGGCACGATTGGCGTCAGTTATTATGATTTTTCGGCGGCCCGCACGACGACAAGCACGTTGCCAACCGCCTACAAGCTCGTGCAATCGAGGGACGGGAGTCATTGGAGCGTGAGCGAAATCAACGGCGCGTTCGACCTGCGCACGGCTCCGGTCGCGGGCGGATATTTTCTGGGTGACTATCAGGCTCTGAGCAGTACCGGAAACGCGTTTGCTGCGCTTTACGGGCGAACCAGCGCGAACAATTTGGCGACAGACAGAACCGAAATCGTGTTCGCCAGTGTCGCGGACGGGTCCTTAAAACGTGCGTTGCCCGGCATGGGTCAAAGCTATGTGGCGGCAACCGCGCCTGATGGATTTATCGTTACTCCAGCGTTGCAAAAGCGCGTTAACGAGGGCGTTGATCGCCTGATTCAGCAGCGGCGCGCGAAGGCGGGCTGGCCGCAACCCTAGCAAAGGCGTCAAGCTTTAACTTAATTCAGGGTGGGTTGAAATGGCAGCGTGGCGACACAAACTTCGAGCGGTAATTTAATTTTCGAAGTACGCATGAACTCACCTGTCGCTACCCTGTTTTCTCCCATCCGTGTCGGCGCAATCGACGCCGCTAATCGTATCTTTATGGCGCCGCTCACGCGGTGCCGTTCGACGCCGGGCACTGATGCGCCAAACGCGATGATCGCCGAATATTACGGGCAGCGTGCCAGCGCCGGCATCATCGTGAGCGAAGCGACGCAGGTGTTGCCCACCGGCAAGGGTTACGTCGGCACCCCGGGCATCTATAGCCCCGAGCAGGAGGCAGGCTGGAAACTCGCCACCGCAGCGGTTCACACCAAAGGCGGAAAAATAGTCGCGCAGTTGTGGCACGTCGGCGCGATTTCGCATCCCGACTTGCAACCTGAGCATGTGTTGCCCGTTTCCGCATCCACCGGCTACAACCCCGGTGGCACGATCTACACGCAAAACGGAAAAGTAGATCGCGTCGCCGCGCGCGGACTCGAAACCGCAGAAGTCAGGGCTTATGTTGAGGCTTACCGTCATTCCGCGGAAGTCGCCAAACGTGCAGGCTTTGACGGCGTTGAAATTCACAGCGCCAACGGCTACCTGCTGGAGCAATTCATTCGCGACAGTTCGAACAAGCGCACCGACGTTTATGGTGGTTCCATCGAAAACCGCATCCGCTTCACGCTCGAAGTCGTCGACGCCGCGATTTCGGTTTGGGGCAAAGAGCGCGTCGGCATTCGCCTGTCGCCCGTGACCGCCGCCAACAACGCCACGACTGACAGCAATACGCAGGCAACCTACGGCGCGTTAGTCGAGGCGCTCGCAAAACGCGGTATCGCGTTTGTGCATTTCATCGAAGGCAACACCGGCGGCGCGCGCGACTTCAAGGACTTTGATTTTGCCTGGGCGAAGAAGACGTTGTCGGCGGCGGGGGTCGCATACATCGGCAACAACAAGTATGACCGCGCGATGGCCATTGAAGCGGTTGCGCATGGCGCGGTGGATGCTGTGGCGTTCGGGGTGCCGTTCATCGCCAACCCAGATTTGCCGGAGCGCTTGAAGCGCGATGCTCCGCTCAACGCCGCAAATCCGAAAACGTTCTACAGCGCAGGCCCGGAGGGCTACACAGACTATCCGACGCTGATGTAACCACCGTCGACGGGCACGATCGTGCCCGTCACGTAGCGCGCAGCATCCGAACACAAAAACATGATTGGGTCGGCTATTTCGGCCGGATCGGCCCAGCGCGCCATCGGAATGCGGCCCATGATTTGCGCGTTGCGCTCCGGATTTTCCCGCGCACCGCGTGACAGCTCGGTGATGACCCAGCCAGGCGCGACGGCGTTCACGCGAATGCCGTCCGGCGCATAGGCGCAGCCGAGTGACATCACGAGGTTTTTCACCGCGCCTTTGGACGCCGAGTAAGCGGGCTGAACCGGGCCTCCAAAAAAGCTCATCACTGAACCGATGAAAACAATCGCGCCTTTTGACTTGGCGAGCAGCGGTCGCGCGGCGGTGGACACGCGCATGCCACCGTTCAAATTCACGTCGATCACTTCGGCGAATATCGCTGGATCATGCTCCGCCGCACGGCGGATGATGCCCGCCGAATTCACCACGAAATCGAGTCGATCGAGTGAGCCGATCAGACGTTTCACGGCGTCGTCGTCACGCACGTTCAGCGCTTCAATGCGGATGTTGGCGAAGTCAGGATTCACCTTCGCTGCCATGATTTCCTGATCGGTCACGCCGCAAGCGATCACGCTCGCACCCGCGCGCTTGAAGGCGAGCGATGCTGCAGCGCCGATGCCGGAAACACCACCCGTGACTAGGGCGACTTTGCCTGAGAAGTTGAAGGTTGTGTTCATTGCATAAATGTATTGTTGAACCGCGCAACGCGCGCAGTTTGATGAGCGAGTGCGGCCGTCAATTGGTCATTTCGCTATGGCCGAAGTTACTTTAACCCCTTAAACCGCACCCGCTTCGGCCGCGCCCCTTCTTCGCCGAGTCGATGCACTTTGTCGGCTTCGTACTCGTGGAAGTTTCCGTTGAAGAACGTCCATTGGCTGTCGCCTTCACACGCCAGGATGTGGGTGCAAATCTTGTCGAGGAACCAGCGATCATGTGAGATGACTAGTGCGGTGCCCGCGAATTCGAGCAGCGCATCTTCCAGAGCCCGCAGCGTTTCCACGTCGAGATCGTTGGACGGTTCGTCGAGCAAAAGTACGTTGGCGCCCTTGAGCAGCGTCTTCGCCAGATGCAAGCGACCGCGCTCACCACCGGATAAATTGCCAACCAGTTTTTGCTGATCCGCGCCTTTGAAATTAAATCGTCCAATGTACGCGCGACTTTGCATCTCGAACCGTCCAACCTGCAGAATGTCCGCGCCGCCGGAGACGTCCTGCCACACGGTCTTGTCGTTGGTGAGGCTTTCACGCGATTGGTCGACGAACGACATTTGCACGGTTTGCCCGATGACGACTTCGCCTTTGTCGGGCGTTTCGACGCCCTGAATCATTTTGAAAATCGTGGATTTACCGGCACCGTTGGGGCCGATGATGCCGACAATCGCGCCGGGTGGAATCGCGAACGACAAATCGTCGATCAGCATGCGATCGCCGAAGCTCTTGCTAACGTTTTTAAACTCGATGACCTGATTGCCCAAACGCTCGGCCACCGGGATAAAAATCTCGTTGGTTTCGTTACGTGACTGATATTCGTGGCTCGACAATTCCTCGAAGCGAGTCAGGCGCGCCTTGCTCTTCGCCTGGCGGCCTTTCGGATTCTGGCGCACCCATTCCAGTTCCTTCTTCAACGCTTTCTGGCGTGCAGATTCGCTCGATTCTTCCTTCTTCAGACGGTCGCCCTTTTGCTCAAGCCACGCGCTGTAGTTGCCCTTGTACGGAATGCCATGTCCGCGATCTAGTTCGAGAATCCACTCAGCGGCGTTATCCAAAAAGTAGCGATCATGTGTCACCGCAACCACAGTGCCAGCGTAGCGCGACAAGAATTGCTCCAACCATTCAACGCTTTCTGCATCCAGGTGGTTGGTTGGCTCATCAAGCAGCAGCATGTCGGGCTTCGACAAAAGCAAACGGCACAGCGCAACGCGGCGCTTTTCACCGCCGGACAACAGGCCCACTTTGGCGTCCCACGGCGGCAGGCGCAACGCATCTGCGGCGACCTCAAGCTGAGCCTCGGTGTTGTGACCGTCGCCGGATGCGATGATTGCCTCCAGTTCGGCCTGCTCTTTCGCGAGCGCGTCAAAATCAGCGTCTTCTTCGCCATATGCGGCGTAGACAGCTTCGAGGCGGGCATGCGCGGCTTTCACGCCGCCCAGACCTTCTTCCACCACCTCACGAACGGTTTTATCGCCGTCGACGAGCGGTTCCTGCGGAAGATAACCGACTTTGGTGCCGGGATTCGGGCGCGCTTCGCCAGTGAAATCCTTATCGACGCCCGCCATGATTTTGAGCACGGTCGATTTGCCCGCGCCGTTCATGCCCAGAAGGCCAATCTTCGCGCCGGGGAAGAACGAGAGCGTGATGTCCTTGATGATCTGACGTTTCGGCGGAACAATTTTGCTCACGCCGTTCATGGTGTAGATGTATTGCATAGTCTGGGGCTCGGCCTGCGGTAAGAAGAGGGCGGGGGCGTGTTTTTGCGCCCGAACCCGTAATTATCTCAGCCCAGTCCATTCGGGCGAGATACGAGCGCCGCCGGTGGTCAGTCGCTCCTCGATTTCGGCAGGCGACATCGGGCGCTCAAACAAAAATCCCTGCCCGTAAACGACCCCCTCCGCAATCAAAAACTCAGCCTGCTCAATGGTCTCTATGCCTTCGGCAATTACGTGAATCCCGAGGCTGCGCGCTAGCGTTGACAGCGCGCGCACAATCGCTACGTCCACCCGCCGGTGCGGCACGCCCTGTATAAAGCTGCGATCGAGCTTCACCAAATCAATGCGCAGCCGTTTGAGATACGCGAGCGACGAATAACCCGCGCCCAGATCGTCGAGCACGATGCGAACGCCGAGCGCACGCAGTCGGTTCACGGTGGTCACGCTGGCGATGTCGGCATCGACCAGCACGCTTTCGGTCAGCTCGACGAACAATCGCTGCGCGGGCAAACCGTGGGTTTCCAGCTGTGCGGCAATGAAATCTACGAAATTCAGTTCGCGCAATTGGTGCGCCGAGACATTGATTGTCAGCCGCAGCGGCGCCGCAAACTGCCGCGACCACTGCCCGACCTGCTCAATGGCCTGCGCGGCAATCGCACGTCCGACGCGACCGATCAGCCCTTGTTCCTCAGCCGTTGTAATAAATTCTTGTGGCATCAGGAGCCCGCGCGTCGGGTGCTGCCAGCGTGCCAGGGCCTCAATACCGCGCCAAAGTCCATCTGGCATCTCAATAATTGGCTGATAGACGGCGAACAATTCATTTCGCTCCACCGCCATACGCAGGTCGGTGGCGACCATTAACTGGTGGCGCGCGCTTTCGGCGAGTGCAAGTGCGAACCGTTCGGCGCTGCTATACCCGTTACCCTTACCCTTGGCCGAAAACATCGCCAGATCGGCATGAGCCAACAGCTCGTTAAAGCTCTGCGCATCATCCGGATAGAGCGCGATGCCGACACTTGCACCCAGGTCGAAACTCATGCCAAAAATGAGCAGGGGATCTACGAAGGCCGAGATCAATTGTGAGGCTTTGAGCGTTGCCTCGTCATCGCCCTGAATCGGCATCATCAAACCAAATTCATCGCCCCCCAGTCGCGCCAAAATGTCCTCGGACGTGACGATGGCTTGTAGTCGCTGCGCGACCTCTTTCAGCACCGCGTCGCCGACCCGGTGCCCATGAGCATCGTTGACCAGCTTGAAGCGATTTAAGTCAATGAACAACATCGCAAAGCCCTGCCCTGACGCAGCGCCCATTGCCAGTCGCATCTCGCACAACTGTTCAAAATACATACGATTGTTGAGCCCGGTCAGTGCATCAGTTTTTGCAAGCTCCTTCAATCGCTCCTGATCTTGCATGCGCTCGGTGACATCGCGCCAGTTGACGACAATGCCGCCCACAGCAGGGTCGTCAGAGCAGTCATTGGCGACTGAGGCGATGTAGCGATAGGTGCCGTCGCAGTGGAGATAGCGGCCGACGCTTTCGCGACCGGTGTTCGTCCGCGTTGTCACGTTACGCAGTTCGGCGCGGTGTTGCGCCACGTCGTCCTCGTGCATGTTGTCGAACAGGTTCTTTCCGATCAACGCCTCTGAGGTCACTCCAAAAAGCGACCCCACGCCCGCGCTTGCATAGAGCACGCGACCACCGACCTCGACAATTGTGGTCGCCACCTGTGCGCGCTCGGTCAGCGCACGGAAGCGGCGCTCGCTTTCCCTCAGCAGTTGTTCGGTACGCAGTCGCTCGGTGATGTCTTCGACCGTACCTTCCAGCATGACGATCTCGCCCTGAGCATTGCGCAGGACGTGAGCGGTTTCCGAGACCCAGATGCGTTTTTGCGTCTTATGCTGATAGACCTCGGAGACAAAGTTGGTCACGTATCCCTTGGTTTGCATTTGCGTCAAAAATGCATTGCGGCGTGCCGGGTCGACGTACCAGTGGCTCAGATCGTCCATTGCCGCCATCGCTTCCGTCTCGCTATCGTAGCCGTTGATTCGGGCTAAAGCTAAGTTGGTGCGAACCTGGTGACCGTCCACAGTTGACCGATAGGCACCTATCAAGAGCAGATCGAAAAGGCTGTCGGTGGCGGGAAATGAAGGCATCAGTCAGCGAATGGGCGCGCGGCGCTCGCTTTCTGCGATCGGCCCGAGCGGTTACGATGTACGATCATAGCCAATTTTCTGAACCATCAACCTGACTGGCCTCAATGCGCACGTACCGCTACCACCTCGTTAATGTCTTCGTTGAATCTGACGCGGCCACCTTTGGTGGCAATCCGCTCTGCGTGTTCGAGAACGCGCGCGACATGAATGACAGCGAGATGCAATCGCTCGCGGCACAGTTCAATTTGTCAGAAACCACGTTCGTTTTACCTCGCGACAATGCGCCGCCACAGGTGCGAATTTTCACGCCGGCGTTCGAGATGCCGTTTGCTGGCCATCCAACGATTGGCACGTCGTTCGTCGTCAATGCCATAGGCCTGCCCGGTTGCACCGGAAATTCGTTGACGCTCAATATGAAAGCGGGCGACATCCCGGTGACGCTTGAGGCCGCGGGATGGACATTGACCGCCAATACGCACACGAGTCGCAGCAGCGGAATTTCTCGTGCAGATAGCGCAGAGATGCTCGGTATCACCGAGGCTGATCTGGCGCAGGAAGCGCGCTATATCGACAACGGCAGCGAACAATTGGTGATTCCCGTTGCCTCGGTCGAAGCACTCGCACGCGTTAAACCAAGCGCTCTGTTGCTGTCAAAGTTTGTGCGCAACAAGCTGGAGCGCTACCTCGCCTACGTCGTCGCCCGTGTGTCAAAAGATCGCTTTCAGGTGCGCTTTTTCTTTCCAAAAGACGGCGGCATGATGGCTGAGGATCCGGGCACTGGGTCGGCCTGCGCTTGTCTCGGCGGCTATTTGCTCGACGCGGGCGAGCCGACGCCGTCGCAGTTCACGGTGACGCAGGGCGAGTTCATCGGTCGGTTGAACGTGTTGCAGCTCTCATTAACGGCTGATAAACGCGTCCGCGTTGGCGGACGGGTGGTGGCGTTGGGCGAAGGCGTCGTTCGCTTGCCGTAGTTGGATTGATCATGCGGAGGTTGCGTCTGTAAGGGTGGGCGATTGGGTTGCGACTATCCTGCAATAAATCCTCGCAGGAGTCGCGTTATGTTCACCCGTTTGCACTTAGTCACACTCGCCGTTTTGGGCATGAGCGTGGTCGCGAACGCGACGACGGCGACTTGCACAACCACAAGCAAAGCCACCATTCCAACCGTCATTGAGCTGTACACCTCCGAAGGTTGCAGCTCCTGCCCGCCCGCAGATCAATGGCTGTCGCAAACGGTCGCCCAGAACCGCAGTGTCAAAGTCAACAACGTCATTGCGCTCGCGTTCCACGTCGATTATTGGGACTACATCGGCTGGAAAGACGCCTTCGCGCAACCTGCATTTTCTCAGCGGCAATCCACGTTGGCACAAAGCGGCGGCGCGTCTGGCGTGTACACGCCGCAAGTGTTCGTCAACGGCAAAGACGACCGCAGCTGGACGCGTGGCGGCAGTATTGTTTCGAACTCACCGGCATCGGTCAAATTTAGTGTTACCTCGCAATGGCAGAGCGACGCCGTCGTTGTGAACGGAAAATTTGCCGACGCCAACTCGGCGATACGTCTACGCTACGCCGTCACCGAAAACGGGCTGGTTAGCGCCGTCAAAGCGGGCGAGAACAAAGGCGAAACCCTGCGCCATGACGCTGTCGTTCGTGCCTATGGCACGCTTACGGCCGATGCCTCGGGCGCGTTCAGCGCTACCGTTCGGGTGCCCGGTGAAATGCGCCGCAACACAAGTATGCTGCATGTCATCGCTGAGGATTCGCGCGGAAATCCTGTTGCGGCAGCGACGTTGAGTTGCGTTCTGTAGC
>JBDSYI010000256.1:0-2932 GCA_039925745.1 Casimicrobium sp.
CAAGCCCAAAGTGCCCGATACTTTGGCTGCCCGGCTTGTCGATGACGTATTCGCCGGCGCCCATGAGCTTGACGATGGTGAGTGAAAGATCAGGAAAACGCACGGGATCAGCCGCGCGGCGACGCACGAGAAAATCCTCTAACGCTTTCGATTCGGGCTCCGGCGGCAGGACTTCACCGAAGTCCTTGGCCACGTCGACAATCTTCTGCCAACGCTCCGGCGAGCGCACCACGCGATGTAGCGAAGCGAAGCCCTTTTCGGTCAAAAATTTCGCGGTCGCCTGATTGGTGGCGATCATGAATTCTTCAATCAGCTGCCGCGCGCGGTTGTGTGCCTGCACATCGAGTCGCACGACCTCATCACCTTCAAATACGGCTTTTGGTTCGATCGACTCGAACTCCAGCGCGCCGTTTTCGTGCCGCTTCAGACGCAGCTTCTGGGCCACCGAGTCCTGAGCGCGGAGCTGGGCGTCCATACCGCGCACGGCGCGCGCTGCCTCGGGCAATTCGCCCTTACCGTCAAGCCACGCGGATACCGAGTCGTACGCAAGCTTCGCGTAGTTAAAAACGAGCGAGCGGTAACAGGTGGTCGCCGTCATTTCGCCGTTAGCGTCGAACACCATTTCGGTCACCACAGACAAACGTCGTTCACCGCCATTCAATGAGGTGTAATCGGTCGATAATTGCTCTGGCAACATCGGAAAAATTCGTGCAGCGGTGTAGACCGAGGTCGTGTTGTTGTGCGCGTGGTCGTCAATCGCTGTGCCTTTTTTGACGAGCGCATCGACGTCGGCGATCGCGACGAGAATCTTGGTTGCACCGTTGGCCAACGTCTCGGAAACCGAGAGCTGATCGAGGTCGCGCGAATCGTCGTTGTCGATAGAACACCAGAGTAGTTTTGTCTGGTCGCGAATGTCTGCGCCGTGCTCGTTCGACGGGCCCGTAATCTGAGCCATCTCTTTTTCGACGGCCGGTGAAAATTCCGGTTCCAGCCCGCGATCGGTCATTGCCTGCTTGGCAATTTGTGCGAGATCAAAGCGATTGTTGGGGTGATTCGGCGGGCGACCGTGGTCAGAAGTTTGCGAGTTCATGCGCGAAATGTATCGCGTATCCGGGTTGAGATGCGTGATGATTCGCAGCAACACTGCGCTAGACTGACTGCCCACCCACGTGTAGCTGCCTGCCTGTGTCGTCTGACGCACCCTCAAACGATTATCCAAACGCGCTGCCCGCCGGTACGCAGATTCGCGACTACACGATCATCTCGGTGATCGGGATCGGCGGTTTTTCCATCGTCTACAAAGCGATGGACACGGCGCTCATGCGCGAAGTGGCGATCAAGGAATACTTTCCCGGTGGAATTTCGTTGCGCGATAACGACGGCACCGTTCGCTCGCAGCCGCGTGAGACTGACGCCTTTCGCAAGGGGATCGAAAGCTTCCTGAATGAAGGCAAATTGCTCGCGCAGTTTGACCATCCGGCATTGGTGCGGGTGTACCGTTTTTGGGAAGAGCGCGGCACGGCGTACCTGGCGATGCGGCTCTATAGCGGCGTGACCTTGCGCGACGCGGTGAACGGGGGCAGCTGGAGCGCGAACGAGCAGACGCTACCGGCGCTTTTACTGCCGGTATGTGATGCGCTGGAGGTGTTGCACGCGGCTCGCTGTTATCACCGCGATGTCGCGCCGGACAACATATTGTTGGGCGAAAATAATTGGCCCGTGCTGCTTGATTTTGGTGCGGCGAGAAAGGCCATTGAAGGCACGCAAGTGTTCACGGCGATCCTGAAACCGGGCTACGCGCCGATTGAGCAATACGGTGATGGCGAACTGAAGCAGGGGCCGTGGACGGACATTTACGCGCTCGCCGGGGTGCTCTATTTCACGCTGTCGGGCGGGCCGCCGCCCACGGCGATCAGTCGCATGCTGCGCGATTCGATGCCGCGACCGCGCGATGTGTTTGCCGGGCGATTACCGGAGCGTTGGCTCGATGCGATGGCGCTATCGCTTGCGGTGAAACCGGAGGATCGTCCGCAAAGCATTGGCGAATTTATCTCGCTGATGGGTTGGGACGCGATGTCCACGCCTGTGGTCGATCTGGTGACGCAAGAGGTTCGCGCAGATTTGCCGCCACCTGGATTAGTTGAATCAGTGATGCTCGTGCAGCCGGTTGCGGCCACCGCCCCGGTGGATAGTGTTTCGGAAGCAACGCGGATCATCGATAGCAAGCGCTACGTCACTGCGCGTGGCGACGAACGCTTACCTGAAACTACCCCTAAACCAACGCCAACGCCAACGCCAACGCCAACGCCAGCTCCGCCACCACCACCGCTCGCGCCACTTGCGCCAATGGAGCGTGTCGCCGAGACGACGACCGCTTCCTCATCGGTGCAACCCGGAGTGCATGACGCTGCCGCTTTCAATCATGGAAAGTGGATTGCAATTGTCGCCGGCTTGCTCAGCGCCGCGCTCTTTGCCTGGTGGTCAATGTCCGGGTCTCGCAGAAATGGGGACGCGACTCCCGCCCATGCACCGACCCCGACAGAGATTTCGCCCAAAAGCGCGCCGCCCGTCGCGCACACTGCTGACCCGGTCATTGTTTTGCCGCCGAATGACACTGCCGGGCCGCCGAACACGTCTCTACCTAAAGGCGCCGTTGCAACGGAAACATCCGCTGTGAAGACCCCTATCGAACCTGCAAAACCGACCATCGCGCTGACCCCGGAGCGTAAGATTGCGCCACGAACAACCGTGCGACCGCCACGCGCCGAGGGTGAACCGCGCGATTCACGGCAGCCGGGGCGCTGCGCTGGTTTGCTTGATCGATGGGGATTGGGCGCCGCGCTGAGCGATGAAGAGCAAAGTTTTTTGACGGAGAAATGCAAATGAAAATCCTGCAACCTCATATGAAACTCACGGCAATCGCTGCGCTGGG
>JBDSYI010000257.1:0-13680 GCA_039925745.1 Casimicrobium sp.
TTCTACCCGCGACTCCGCGCGCGTGAGCGGGCTGCGCTCCTCGATCAGCTCCGGATCGCCGCTGTAATGCCTGGTAATTTTCAGTCCATCGGCGACAGGCACGACATCAATGCCCAGCGCGGCCACATCAATGGTGTCGCTGCCGGTGCGCAGATCCGCGCCACCAACCTGACTGTGCAACAGGCGAAGCTCAGCAATCATTTGCGCCAGGACGTCGTCGAGTTCGCTGCGCTCGCTAATGCGCTCCACAAGCGGCGCGAATTTCGCGCGTAGCGCTTTCCAGTCGACACCACGCAAATTCGGGTCGTAATACGTATCGCGGTGCAGACGCCACGCATCATCAAACAACTGCCGCCACTCATCGCGCGGATCAAGCTCAAAGGTCAGGCCGCTCATATCCACGCGTGCTTTGCTGAGCTGCTCGGGCGCAGTTGGGGCTTTCGCCGCTGCGTCAAACACAAACAGTTCCAGCGAGCGTCCGAGCGGCCCAACGCTGCGCCGTTGCAGCAACACTTTCTTCAAATCACGGGTCAGTTCGTAACTGGCAACGTCCTCGGAAAACACTTCGGCCTTCGGATGCGTGTCATCGATCGCAAGCGTCATCAAGCGCCGCTTCGGCTCGACCGCTGCGTCGCTCGCGAGGAAATAAAGGCGCTTGCCATCGCTGCCAAGTCGCGAGTAATTGCCAGCTGGCAGTGGCACCTCATACAAGCGATCCCGAATGCCTGCAAAATCAATGACGACCTCTTTTAGCGATGCGGCGCGCGTGCCGGATGCCGTAGCGCCAGATGCTGGCACTTCCTTTTCCTCCGCCTCGCCGCTGACAGGCGTTGCAGCGCTCATCGATTGAGGCGTTGGGGAGGGACGCTTCGGTAGCGGCGGCGTTGGTGACGGCGCTGGCATGGGGATAGCTGGTGCTGGCGCGGGCACAGGGGCTGGCGTCACCATCGCCGGAGCGGGCGTACCGGGCGTGGGTGGAGCAGTCGCGGGCGTTGGCGTGATTAGTTCATCACCCACTTGAAAGGGCCAGCGCGCCTTGCTGTTTAAGGCGTAGGCATAAATACGCACCTGCTTGTCAAAAAACGGCATCGGCGCGCGCGTACCCCACGGCGACGGCACCACAGTTTGCAGATTGCGGTCGCTCAAAAAAAACAGGAAATTGCCGTCCGCACTCCACGTCGGCGAGCTCGCGTTGTAGCGATCACTGGTGATGACTTGTCGCGCTTTGCTCACGGTATCGAACACCGTGAGTTGCCCGAAGTCGTTCCCGGCGTCGGCAGCGTAAGCAATCCAGCGACTATCCGGCGACCAGGCAAAGCCTTCAGGATATACGCCCTTCCGATCATCAACGACACTCACTGAGCCCGTTGCACTGTCCACGATGCTCGTGCGTCCGCTGCGTTCCACGAGCAACACATGCTTGCCGTCCGGCGCCGGCAACACGGTGTCGCGGATGGCGTTGCCATCCCGGGTGATTGGTTTCATGGCACTCGCGCCGTTGGCTACAAAGCTCGCCAATTCCTGCTCGCCGCTTTGTGTCGTCAAAGCAAAAATCGATTTGCCATCGGGCGCGAAGTGCGCCACGCGCACGCGCGATTTCGCGTCGCGCGTCACCTCTACGCGGCGGCCGCCATTGCCCACCGGCAGCACGAGCAATTGCCCGCGCAACGACAGCGCCACACGGTCACCGTTCGGGCTTACGGCGGCGTCGGTCACGAAGTTCAGTGGATTTTTGATCCACCGACTGCGCGTTTGATCAAAGTCAGATCGCAACGTAATTGCGAGCCGATTGGACTGTCCGTTCGCTAAATCGAGTCGATACAAATCGGCGCCCATTTGATAGACGATGCGCGACCCGGCCAGCGAAGCGCTGCGGATGTCAAACTCCTTGTCTCCCTTGTGCCGCGTGTGCTGCTTGAGATCGCGCCCGCTCAGATTCATCGACCACACGTTCGTCGTGCCGTCGCGATCGCTCAAAAAATAGACTCGATCCGCCGTGCACATCGGGTTCCAACTCATGCCCGCGTAGTCGCCCGTCAGCGGCACAGCCTCTGCCTTGCCGTCGAAGCGCCACAACGACTTCGCAAGTCCGCCCTGATAGTTTTTTACGTTGTCGCTCAACGACCCTTTGCGAGTAAACACAAACGACGAACCCACATGACAACCCGCCTCCGCATCGTCAAGCGGTAGCGGTTGGCGCACACCAGTTGCCGTATCCACGCTGTAGAGCCGCAGTCGCGGCAGGCCCGAATAGCGCGACGTCGCGTAGAGCACGCGATTGTCAGGCGTCCAGCCAACCAAGCTGCTGCGCGTTGCGCCATCGAACGTGAGGCGGCGCGGCGCACCGCCGACCAGGGGCATCACGTAAACCTCCGACGGTCCTTCGTAGCGCGCGACGAAGGCGAGCATTTTGCCGTCGGGTGAAACCTGTGGCGTTGATTCGCGCGCCGGATGCGTGGTCAGTCGCGTAGCGACACCGCCGTCGGGATTGACCGACCAGATATCACCCTCCGAGACGAAGGTAAGTACATCTTTGCCTAATCCCGGTTCGCGGAAATAGCCCGTTTGCGCGAAGACCACGACGCTCGTGAAGGCGCAAAGAGCGCCAGCGATGAACGCACTTCGCGTCAAATTTTTTGACTTCATAAGGATTTTCCTGCGCAAACGACGCGCCATTGTAGGAGCGCCCCATCGCGCCGTCATCAGACTGTAACGACGCGTCGTCACACTTACGCCATACAACAATAGAACCAGAGCGCACCGCAGCGCATGATGCCAGTGATCAACCGCGAGCTATCGTTGCTCGCATTTAATGAGCGCGTGCTTGCCCAATGCGAACTGCCGTGGGTGCCAGCACTGGAGCGCTTGCGCTATCTGACGATTGTCAGCTCAAATCTTGATGAATTTTTCGAAGTGCGAATCGCCGAGCAGAAAGAGCGACTGAAAGAGCTGTTGTTGTCCGACGCTTCGGAGGCTGCCGCACAGAAAGAGACGCTGCTTGAAGTCGCAGACCGCGCGCGTGCTTTAGTCGTGCGCAAGTATCAATTGCTAAACACACAAATTCTGCCTTCGCTGCGTGACGCCGGCATCGATCTCGTCAGTGGCGCGGATCTAACGCCGGAGCAACGGCGCTGGACACACGCTACGTTTGCTCGGGAAATTGCACCAGTGTTGACGCCGATTGGGCTTGATCCCGCGCACCCGTTTCCATCGGTAGCGAACAAAGGACTGCACTTCATCGTCGAGCTGAGATCAAAGCGCAGCGTTGGCAAAACGAGCATAGCGATTGTGAAGGTGCCACGCAGCCTGCCGCGACTGTTTGAAATCAAAGGCAAGACCAGCAATGCGCGGCGCTCGTTTGTTCTGTTGTCGACCGTGATCGAAACCGAATTGGTTCGCCTCTTCCCCGGTCGTGAGGTGGTGAGTGATTCGCAGTTTCGCGTGACGCGTGATAGCGATTTGTGGGTCGACGAGCAGGAGATGACCAATCTTCGCCACGCACTGGCCGGTGAGCTACGCCGCCGTCCGTACGGTCGTGCCGTGCGGCTCGAAATCAACGCCGATTGCAGCGAATCGGTCATGACGTTATTAACGCAACACTTCAGACTCGAAGCGCACGAGGTGTACCGCGTTGACGGCCCAGTCAATTTGGCACGTCTCGCGGCTTTGGCCGAGGCAACTGATCATCCAGAGTTGCGCTTTCCGCCGTTTACGCCTGGGCTGTCTGAATCACAGGGGAATGACGACCGGGTTTTTGCTGGACTGCGGCAACGCGACGTTTTGTTGCATCACCCGTATCAATCGTTCGAACCCGTGGTGCAGTTTTTGCGTGCAGCCGTCGAGGATCCCAGTGTCATCGCGATCAAGCAGACGATCTATCGCACTGGTTCGAAGTCTGCATTGATGGAGCTTTTGCTTGAGGCTGTGCGCCGCGGCAAAGAAGTGACAGTCGTGCTGGAACTTAAGGCGCGTTTCGACGAAGAAACCAACATCAACTGGGCCGACAAACTGGAGCAGGCCGGTGCGCAGGTGGTGTTCGGTCTGGTCGGCCTGAAAACACATGCAAAAATGTTGCTTGTTTTGCGTAAAGAGGGCAACGCCATTCGTCCTTATGCGCACGTTGGAACCGGTAACTACAACCCAACCACCGCGCGCTTCTACACCGACTTTGGATTGCTCACAGCGAACGTTGAAATCGGCAAGGATGTCGCCGCAATTTTTCATCACCTGACGAGTTTGTCGGCGCCGCCGAGGCTCAAGCATTTATGGTGGGCACCGCACACCATGAAGCCGAATTTATTGGCGGCCATTCGGGCTGAAGCGCGATCCGCCAAAGCTGGCAAGCCCGCACTCATCATGGCGAAAATCAATGCGCTCACCGATGAGGGGGTGATGGCCGCACTGTGTGAGGCGTCCGGGGCGGGCGTCCGAATTGAGCTGATCGTGCGTGGTGCGTGCTGTCTGCGTCCGCAGGTCGATGAGCGCACGAAGAATATTCATGTGCGCTCCATCGTTGGCCGTTTTCTCGAACACAGTCGCATCTATTATTTTGAAAATGGCGGCAAACCCAACGTGTACATCTCATCGGCTGACTGGATGAGTCGCAATCTGGATCGCCGCGTTGAGGTTGCCACGCCGATCCTCGATGGCCCGCTCCGAGCGCGAGTGATCGATGAAGGACTGAACGCGGCGTTGCGCGACAACTCGCAGGCTTGGCGGCTGGAGCGAAATGGAGCGTATCGACTGTTGCGCCCCGCTGGCAAGCAACAAGTATGGGTGGCTCAATGCGCGCTGGCCGCCAAGCTTGGGCAGCGCACAGATGTCGATCAGGCCGCATGAGCGAAATTATTTTCTGGCGTCACGCCGACGCGCACGACGCGAACGAGGGCCAGGACGATCTGGAGCGCAGGTTAACGGTCAAGGGCCAACGCCAAGCGGAGCGCGTGGCATCCTGGCTGGATCGCAATTTGCCGCAGCAATGTCGGGTCTTTGCAAGTCCCGCGAAACGTTCGCAGCAAACGGTGCGGTGTCTACCGCGAAAATGCAAAACGCTTACTGAACTAAGCCCCGGTGCTCGCCCGGAAGAAGTATTGGCGGCGGTTGGCTGGGGCGTTCAGACCGAGCCCCTGGTGATCGTGGGACATCAACCCTGGATCGGTGAATGCATTCACTGGTTGCTGATGGAGGCCGCCGTTCCGATGACCGTGCGCAAGGGCGCCGCGTGGTGGCTGCAATCACGAGACCGCGAGGGCGAAAATGAGGTGATCGTTCGCGCGGTAGCTACGCCAGAATTGCTGTAATCGGACCCTACTCTACGAGTCCGCCCCTCGTCGATATCGCGGTGATGTCGACGTAGCGATTGCTGGCGCCTGAGTCGTGCAAATCGACCCGCATCGGTCCAAAATCCACCGCAGTTGGGGAGCGCAGTGCAGCACTGACCTTCGACGAACTGGGCTCGCCGTCAACGCGCTCAAGCGCTGTCACGAGCATGTGGGCCACGACATAACCTTCGAGCGTATGTTGTGACGGCGGTTCGTCACGGTAGCGCTTCATGATTGCGCGATGATCGCGTTGAAAGGAATGGATCGTCTTACCTGGCGGTGGCATCACTTGCGTAATCATCATGCCCTTCGCCTGCGCACCTGCCAGATCAACGAGCGTACGATGATCAATCGTTGAGAAGCCGAGAAGCAGCGCGTACGGCGCAATCAAGCGAGTGTGTCTGATCGCCGGCAGGGCACCGATGGCGTCCCCGCTGATGATGACGGCCCCGACATGCCCTATCGATGGCTGGTGTTGCAACCAAGCGGCTGTCGCGCCATCGAAGGCAATCGTTAGCTGCCTCACGCGCGCCTCCTCTCGCAACGCCGTTTGGCTGGCGAGCGCATCGGGCCCCTCGGCGCGTACCAATGCAATGCCGCCGTCGCTGAATGTGCGCAGTGAATCGAGCAACGCGCGAGCCTCGTCGCGGTAGCTCGCGCGTATCGATATTGGCCGCAGGTTCGCAGTATTCGCATCAACGACGGCGCCGGTAGGCGCGCCGATCATGGTGAGGGTGCCAGCGCGCTGGCGCAGCGCCTTTAGCGCGGCGAGCAACGTCTCTTCACTGGTGGGAGCGATCAGCACGTCAATTTCGTGCTCTCGCAGCAACTTTTCAACATTCGCCTGCGCGGCTGCCGCGCGACCCGAGTCGTCAAGCTGCATTAACTGCACTTTGCGGCCACGAACACCACCGCGCGCGTTGATTGCGTCAAAGTAAGTGCGCACACCGTTCGAAAAATCTTTGCCCAGATTCGATGTGCCGGACAAATCGAGGCTCTGTCCCACCATAAAGTCACGCGCGTTTGCCGCGCCACCTATCCAACAGACGAGCATCAGGCCCGTTGCAAACAAACATCGCATAGATCACTACCTAAATTCAGCGCGCACGAGCCACTCTCGTTCGCCTCCTCTGAATATGGCAAAGCTATGTGACTCGGTGAAGACCGCTACTCGTGAAAGCAGTGCAGGTCGCAGCGCGTCCGCTTCGTAATTCCGGCTAGTGCTCGTAGAGACGATTTGCCGCGTGATCATCGAGCAGCGATGCGTCGCAATCGAGCACGATTTCACCGGCGCGAATGCCGATCACACGATCACTGAATTCGCGGGCGAAGTTCAATTGGTGCAAGCTGCAAATCACCGCAACGTTGTCGACTTTTGCGATGGATCGGAGCAGCGAAAGAATGCCACCGGCCAGCGTTGGATCGAGGCTGGCAATCGGTTCGTCGGCGAGGATGACATCGGGCTTCTGTGCCAGCGCTCGCGCGATAGCGACGCGTTGCTTTTGGCCACCCGATAGTTGATCGGCGCGTTGCTGCGCGTGATCGAGCAGGGACACTCGCTCCAAACACTGCATCGCAAGCAAGCGATCCTCATGCGAGAAGCGCCGGAGCATTCCACGCCAAGTGGGAACGGTGCCCAGTCGTCCGGCCAGCACGTTATCCAGAACCGAGAGCCGATCAACGAGCGCAAACTGCTGGAACACCATCGCAATGCGACCGCTGCCGTGGCGATGCAATGCGCCAACGACTTGCTCACCTAGCAATGCCGCTCCCGAATCCGCCCGCTCGAGTCCGGCAATACAGCGGAAGAGCGTTGATTTGCCTGCGCCGCTAGGGCCCAGAAGTCCGACAAATTCTCCGGGTTTAAGACTGAAGCTGACAGTGGCAAGTGCAACACGCTCTCCGAAGCGCTTGCTCATCGAATCGAGGCGTAATACGGATGACATCAGGTCAGCCGCTTGCGCAGCCATCCGCTTAACTGATCGATCACCGTTACTACGATGAAAATCAAAATGATGATGGTGAAAAGACGCGGAAAGTCCAGCAAATCCATGCTGTTTTTAAGCTCCTGTCCAATGCCACCAGCGCCGACGATGCCAAGCACCGTCGAGGCGCGCACATTGAACTCGAACAGATAAAGCATGCTCGACAGAACGACTGGCAACAAGTCAGGTACCAATGCGTAGCAAACGCTGACGACGCGGTTGGCCCCCGTCGTTTCTATTGCGTGTAGCGCGTCCAGTTTCGCGTTCTCGGCCGCGTCCGCGATGAGTTTCGCTGCGCTACCGCAGGTATGCAGCGCGATGCCAATCACGCCAGCAAACGGGCCGAGTCCGACGCTCGCCACAAACAGCAATGCGAAGACGAACGCGTCAATACCGCGCAGCGCATTGAGCAACCATCGCGCCGGTAAATAGAGCGTCGGAAACGGCGTGAGGTTTCGACTTGCCAACAAGGCAAGTGGAATTGCGAATAAGGTCGCAGCTGTAGTGCCAATCGCTGCCATCGCGACCGTCTCGCCGATGCGTTGGATGAAGATGGGCAACTCAGTGAAGTTCGGAGGCCAGGCGCGCACTAACCATTGGCCAAGTTGCGGTAGGCCGTTGGCGAGTCGCGACAAATCGACCTCGGCCAGTCGCCAGCTCACGATATAAAAAAGCAGCGCCATCAGCACAAAAAACCATAACCTGGCGCGGCCAACAATGCTGTTGCGATTCAGATCGTACACGGCAAGTGCTCTGGCTGCGGCGTCATCGGAGCGCGCCGGATCTTTCACACGCTCAAACGAGTGAGTGGGTCCAGATCAGATTCATCCGGCATGTCATAGTGCCTACGCGCCGTCGCCGATGGTAGCGACACACGGCCGGAAACCGCGTGCTCCAGTGCGTAGTTCGGCCCGTGCTGAATGCGGTCAAAGTAGGAGCGATGAGCGGGTGTGCCGGCGGGCCACACTTGGGTAAAGTGCTCGATCCAGGCTGATGCGTCGAAATGCACTGGTAGTGCGTCAAAGCGAACACCGGCAATGGTGACGCCATAAAGTGATTCATGCGGCGGTGTGGGGTCCACCGATATGCGGGTGATCACGCCGTGGGTCGTGCCCGCAAAATTGGCCATTCCGGCTGCGCCATTGTTGACGATCAATCGTTGCGATCCATTTACAAAAAAGTCGCGTACGTGTGGAAGGCAAGTGTGCGACGAGGCAAACGCGAGCACATCGGCCTCAGTGAAGAATCTTTCAATATCGCGCCTGGGCGTGAGTGGCCCAGAAGGCGCATCGCCAGAACAACTGGTCGCGACTGACGAAAGGCATTCAGCCGCGAACGACCAGCCCGATAGCGATTCAGCGTCGCCATGAACGATGCCGATGCGTTGCTCGCCGACGCATAGAATCCGGTTCATTGGCAATTCACCCAACTGCCGCACGATGTCAGGAAAATCGCTTGCCGTCTGCCGCAGCTGCGTGGTGATTTCGTTTGACCAGTCGACGACCTGAGCGTTGACGTAGCTCGGATAGTCGCAACCGCAGCCAACGTTGTCAGGCGCTGCAATCGCACACTCAACATTGCCGCCGATCGCGGTGTGTCTCAACACCGTCGTGTTGATTTCTTCGAAACTGGCGGCGTCAATGTCGAACCAGTTGTGATCACCGTTGAACACAAGCGTTACCGACCGGCCTAAGGCAGCTTCGACCTGTTGCATGCGCAAAATCTCACGCAGTGCGAATACGTTTCCGTAGAGTCCGCCAATGACATAGGCCGTATGTGCGTGCGTCGCTACGCTGTTTCGAAGCGAGCTGGGCGAATAGCGATGCTGTGGTGAGCAGATCGCGCCTTCACTGTCGGGAACTAATGACGACATATTGCGGGCGTCACGCTTTCGCTTTGATACGACCCACGGCGAGTCCGGCCTTTTCGATCACGTCGTACATTTTGTGATTCGATTTAACAAAGCCCGTGTAGCGATTTGGAAACAGGGCTTTGGCCTCAGTGGGCGTTAACGACGCGAGAATGGATTGCACTTGTGCAGACATCGCCGCAGACGCTGTCTTTGGTACCGCAATCGCGTCATTCGGCAACGGATCAGAGGTCCATACGACAGGCACGCTCTCGGCCTTGATACGACCGGATGAAATCATCGCGTTACGGTTGCGGTCATAGTCCGTCGCCAGATCAACCTGACCCGCTTGCACGGCAATTTCGTTCGCGGGGTGCGACGAGCCTTCGCGATATTGCCAGAACGATTTTGGATTGATCTTCCAGATTTCCTGCGCGTAAAACGTTGGAATCAGCCAGCCGGAGGTCGAACCGAGATCAGCAAACGCAATCGACTTGCCGCGTGTGTCATCCGGAAATTTCGAAACCTTAAGATCGGGCCGCGCGATGATGATCGCTTGATAGGTGGCTTTGTCGTCGTATTTGACAGTCGCGACGGCCTGACAATCGGTCGCGTTGTTGGCGATGATGTAACCCCATGGCCCCATCCAGGCGCAATCAAGTTGCCCTGACCCCATCGCGACCGCTAACCCGGCCCAGTCGGTGCTCACTTGCAAGTCGAAATCTGGCGCGCCCAATTGCTTTGCCAGATGCGCGAATATCGGTGTGAATGATTTCTTGGTGTCCTCAGCCGACGGTAAAAACGGGCCGACTCCAAAGCGCAGCTTTTTGGATTGCGCTCGCGCGATCTGAAACGTCGGGGCCAGCCCGAGCGAGGCTGCGCCTGCGATAGTGAGAAAGGTACGTCGGGAAGTCATTGCTATTTCTTGAGGTCGTGATGCGGTTATTGGCGCGATTAGTTACAC
Source organism: Casimicrobium sp. (assembly GCA_039925745.1). Classification (GTDB taxonomy): domain Bacteria; phylum Pseudomonadota; class Gammaproteobacteria; order Burkholderiales; family Casimicrobiaceae; genus Casimicrobium. The sequence continues at coordinate 10,120 of JBDSYI010000257.1, forward strand.
CGGCAAAGTCTTCGGGCGGAGCAATATCTCTCTTTTCGGAGACCTCCGTCAGGGTAGTCGTGTGGACCGGCGCAAAGCTTACGACTTCGGCTGTGGATTATGGCGTTCTTTCGTGCGCCAGGTCGGTGCGATCAGTGTGGATTGGAGGCTTGTCGCAGTCTTGACGTTGCTCACCAAAATAGGAAACGGCACCCGAAGATGCCGCTCATTCACACGAACGGTCGAAGTTAAGCCAGCCGGAACTGTCCCTGATCTGCCGTTATATAGCCAATCGCTGCACCGGCACGATCCTTGTAATTCGCGCGAATCAATGGGTCGAGCGTCGACTGCACTTTGCCGTGCAACGATGAACTCCAGTCGCCCGCATGCTGGAAGTTGCTCATGATGTACGTCCAGCCATTGATCTCGTCGACTGCATGTAGACCCGTCGATTCACCGCCTGCGGGGATCGACATCACGCGCGCTAACGCTTTGGTATCTACGTTATAAGCCCACAGGAAATTGTTGACGTGAGTACTGCTGTCTTCACCTATGAAGAGTGTGCGCAATTTCTCCGAGAATTTCAGGTTGTCGGGGTTTGCGATTTTGTCGGGATTGGCGAGATTGCCGAGCGCGTCGGCTGCAATGTCCTCACCCATCAGCATTGCTTTTGTCTGCACAGGCACCCATTCACTATTGATCGCATTGCCGTCGTGATCTTTTTGTCCCCCAGCAAGCGTGTGCGCGAACACGCCACCTGCCACGATGGCCTTTTCCACCGTGATGTTGGTTGATTCGCGCCATGCCGCGTTGCCGCGCAACATTGAGCCCTGGATGTTTTGCAAAGCGGAATACGCGATCTTGTCTTTGACGTTGACTGTTGTGCCTTCGAGTTTGGTGAAGCCCATGCTCGCGCCCTTCAGATTGGCGTAGCGGTGCGTTTCCAGGAAGGCCGCGGCTTTTTCCATGCCGGGTTTGAGCTTGATCCAGTTGACCACGCCATCCACCACGACTTTGCTGAAACTTGCATCCAACGGGTCGGTTTTGGTTGCAGTCACGATGTCTGCCGCCGTCAATGAATTGGCAAGCGCTTCAATCTCTGCGCTGGTTGCGCTGCCGAGTTTGATCCAGCTCAACGGCGCTCCTGCGGCGGCGGGATCGACGGAGAAACCCGCACCCAGTTTGGCGGCATACAACGCGCCGGACGACAAATCTTTCTCGCGATCTGCCACGAACATGAACAGTCCACCGTTGGTGTAGTCGTCCCCCATCAGTACCGTGCGATTGTCTGGCATCACTTGTACTAATTCATGCGAGATGCGGCCCATGCAAAAGTGCTTTTTGATTGAGCCAGTTCCGTCAGGATTCACTGTGACTTCGGGCAAGTGGCCGTAGTGATAGGGATTAGCTTTAGTCTCATCGCCGAACAGATTTTTACTGAAGGTTTTGAAAAACGCACTGCTACTTATGAACGGGGCATCAGGCTCATACTCTTCGCTCGACAGATGCGTATTCCACGGCGACAAACTCGCGCCGCAGGTAATCCATAAACCGTGCGCCGCTGAGGTGTCAACGTTGTGATATTTCACCAGCGAGAGCTTGCCAGTCGTTTGATCCTGATCGAGCGTGAGCACAGCGATCGGCGACGGCAATGTCCCATAAGCGTTTGCGCCAGCCTGATCACGGGTCGTGTATTCGAACTGCACGACCGCAAAAACGGCTTTGCCTTTGATGCCGGCGACCGTGGCGTTGGGCAACGATAGCAGCGACGTGCCGTCCGGACTATCTGAGTAAAACTGACGCTCTTTACCGGCAACTGATTTGTCGATGATCGGCTGGTTATTGATGTCGAAATAGCCGCCCGAAAGCACCGTGCCACCGTTGCCATCAGGAACCCTATCGCCCGTGACAAAAAAGGGTTGATACGCGAGCTTGTATGCAATCGTGCTGCCATCGCTTAGCTCAACGTTTAACGTTGAGCCGACGGCAGTCGTGGCCATGGCAGCGGGGTTGGCGAGCGTAGGCGCGGCCATACCGGCGAATGATGCGGATTTAAAGGTTGCAGCGACGGCAACGCTTCCGCAACCCGCTAACGCTGCGACTGAGGCGACACCACTCAGCGGCAGCAGTGGCAGCGATAGAAATTTGAGTGCCTGACGACGGGAAGGATTTTGAATATCGGACATGAGGAATGTTTTGTCTAGTGAAGGTTGAACAGAATTGCGAGAGAGTGGTGAGTAGCGCTATTGGGCAGTACGTGCACCGAGAAAATGTTGGGCGTAACGCGGCACCATGCGCTCAATCGGCAACAGCACGAAGAAGTCCGCACTGTCAAAATCTGGGTCCCACGCGGGTTCTCCGCAGACCCATGCACCCAGACGCAGGTAGCCCTTGAGGAGCGGCGGCGCGGTCGGTCGCACGCCCGTCGGATCGCCCAGCGATTGCAGGCCGCGAATCGGGTCAACGCGGAATTCGACGGGCGCGAGATGCTTGGCCAATAGCTCAGCACGCAGTGCGCCAACATTGAGCGAACCACTATCAAGTGGCACACTCGCGCAGCCCGCGAGATACTTGACACCGTGATCACGAACATAAGCGCCCACGCCGGTCCACAGCCGTGCTAGCGCCCCGCTGCTGCGGTACGCCGGATGAATGCAGGCGCGACCCACTTCGAAAATTTCATGCGCGATGGGTTTTAACGCGTCGATACGGAACTCGCCTTCCGAGTACATGCGCTTCACCGAGCGCGCCCCCCAGGGCGACAGGCTGCGATAGGTGCCGACGACTTTATTGAGCGTTTCATCGACGACGATCAAGTGTTCGCACGCCGCGTCAAACATATCGACGTCGCGACCGTCATGACGGTGCAAATCCGCACCCATTTCTTCGCAAAACACTTTGTATCGCAAGCGCTGCGCAGCGATCACGTCGGACGCGCTGTTGGCGAGACGCACCGTCAACTGCGATTCGGCTGCGGAACGGGTTTTGTTGACGGCAACGGTGACTTGGCTGGCAACAGTTTGCATGCGTGCGGCTCCTTAAGATGACACATGCAATGTAGAAATTCAAGATGACATCGACGTGACTGAATCGCTACGCCTGTGTGACATACAACGAGCCGCGATTGTCATCAGGACGTCACACGCGCGGCATAACGTTACGGCTGGCTTATCGCACTACGAGAGTGAACGAAGCGCGCAAATAGTCGCGCGGAACACACCGCTCAAGCGATCATCAACTCGATTGATGAAGCGGGACAGGCGGCAACGTAGCCCCTGTGCTCGCGGGCCTCCCGAATAACTACGAATTTTACGAGCGCAGACCCAGCGTCAACGCCACGCCAAACTTCGTCCAGCGCGCCGTCTCTTCATCAAGTAATGCAGCCGTCAACGGTCTCTTGCTCAGCCAATTTCCGTCAAGTTGCAACAGAAACGATTCGCCCTGAGAGCGCAGGGTAGCCGTCGGCATTTCATCGATGCGACCGTGGCAAAAAAGCGCTGCCAGCCGCAGGCAAACAACACGCATTAACTGGGCTGAAGACAACGCATCCCGATTCAGTTTTTTAAGCGTTCCCGTATGTCC
>JBDSYI010000258.1:0-6620 GCA_039925745.1 Casimicrobium sp.
ATTGCCATGCAGTACGCATGTTCGTTCGCCATCATCGACACGTAGTCGAGGCGATCCATATATGGCAGGGACTGAATGTAGGTTTTGCTCTCGGCCAGCTTTTCTGTCGCGCGATGCAGTAGGCCAATGTGTGGATCGGCGCGCTCGATGGTCTCGCCGTCAAGCTCAAGCACGAGGCGCAGCACGCCGTGGGCCGCGGGATGCTGTGGGCCGAAGTTCATGGTGTAGTTACGGATTTCAGCCATGCTATTTACCCTGGCTCGCATAACTATCGTCACGAATCACACGCGGTACGTTTTCACGCGGCTCGATCGTGACCGGTTGATACAGCACGCGACGCTGCTCCGGGTCGTAGCGCATTTCGACATAACCGGTCGTCGGGAAATCTTTCCGGAACGGATGGCCGACGAAGCCATAGTCGGTTAGCAAGCGACGCAAGTCAGGATGCCCTTCAAAAATCACGCCGAAAAGATCGAAAGCTTCGCGCTCAAACCAGTTAGCCGATGGCCAGACGTCAACCAGCGAGTGCACAACGGGGAATTCGTCATCTTGCGCGTAGCAACGAACGCGAACACGTTGATTGAGCGTCACGGAAAGCAAGTGCACAACGACCGCGTACTTTTGCGATTCGCGACCCGCTTCCCCGTACGCCGAATAGTCGACACCACACAAATCGATCATCGTGTCGAACCGGCACTTTTGATGATCGCGAAGCAACGTGCACGCGGCAAGCCAGTCGTCTGCTGCGACTTCAACGGTCACCTCGTCAAGGGCGGCAACGATCAAAGCTGCCTTGTCACCTAACGCTTCGGCAATGATGTCTTTCAACATGGTCGCTTAGGCCCTCGCGATGGTATTGGTCCGCTTGATCTTGTTCTGCAATTGCAAAATACCGTAGATCAGGGCCTCAGATGTAGGCGGGCAGCCAGGGACATAGACATCGACTGGAACGATTCGGTCACAACCGCGCACGACCGAATAACTGTAATGGTAGTAACCGCCGCCGTTGGCACAGGAGCCCATCGAAATGACCCAGCGTGGCTCGGCCATCTGGTCGTACACCTTACGCAGCGCAGGCGCCATTTTGTTGCACAGCGTGCCCGCAACAATCATCACGTCGGACTGACGCGGACTCGGGCGAAACACGATGCCAAAACGATCCAGGTCGTAGCGGGCCGCACCCGCATGCATCATTTCAACCGCGCAGCAAGCAAGCCCAAACGTCATGGGCCACATCGAGCCATTGCGCGACCAATTGATCAGCGTGTCCAGGCTCGTGGTCACGAACCCTTTTTCGAGAACGCCTTCAAGACTCATAAATCAATGCACTCCAAATTTCAGCATTCGAGGCCACGAGAGCAGGATCACTCCCAGTCCAGTGCACCTTTTTTCCACTCGTAAATAAAGCCTACGGTGAGAATGCCGAGAAAAACCATCATCGTCAAAAAGCCCGGAAAACCAATGTGCTTGAGCGCGACGGCCCATGGAAAAAGGAAGGCGATCTCGAGATCGAACAAGATGAACAAAATAGCGACCAGGTAGTAGCGAACGTCGATACGCATCCGCGCGTCCTCAAACGCCTCGAACCCACATTCATAGGGAGCCAATTTGTCGGGGTCGGGCTTGGATGGAGATATCAACCAGCCGACTGCGAGCAAGACGCCCCCGAACGCCAGCGCCACGATCATGAAGATCAGAACCGGGACGTATGTTTCTAGCGACATGTCTCAACAATCCCCAAAAAAAAGGCGGAGCAAACTGGTGCTACCCGCCCTCCTTGTCACTGAACTGTGCCTGGTTACGACGTGTACCAGGCTTATTGCTTTTAATGGTGCCGTCGGCGAGACTCGAACTCGCACAGCTTTCGCCACTACCCCCTCAAGATAGCGTGTCTACCAATTTCACCACGACGGCTAATCTAACTAAAAAACTAAATACCAACTACTTCGGAATATCGGACTTTGGTGCCACCGGGACAATCGGTGACGTCGGCACTGATGACTCGGTCTTCACGGGCTCACCGGTCACGCCTTGCATGACGCCACCGGCGGTCGTTGCTTTATGCGAACTAAGGTATGTCAACCCGATGCTGGTCACAAAAAAGATAGTGGCGGCAATACCTGTTGCGCGGCTTAAAAAATTGGCTGACCCAGCCGCGCCAAATACGCTACCTGCCGAGCCGGTGCCGAATGACGCGCCCATGTCGGCACCCTTACCGTGTTGAAGCAGCACGAGAACCAGAATGGCCGCGGCTGCAATCACATGAATTGAGAGGATAAAAATTTCCATAGCCCATGATTATACATAGCGGAAGCGCTTCACGTAAGTCCCATCACGCCGCAGAAACTATCGCAAGAAAATCGTCGGCGATGAGTGACGCGCCGCCAATGAGTCCGCCATCAATGTCGGGCTGCGAAAACAACTCGCACGCGTTTGATGCTTTGACGCTACCTCCGTAAAGCAGGGGAATGTCTGCCGCCGCAGCGCTCAACTTTTCGAGTTCGGCGCGGATGAACGCGTGCATAGCTTGAGCTTCCGCCGGAGTGGCGGTCTTGCCCGTGCCAATAGCCCAGACGGGTTCATATGCAATCAGGACATTTTTTGGCGCGCCGGCGATGAGTCCAGCGCACGGCGCAAGCTGTTCAGCGACCGTAGCCTCAGCAAGACCCGACTCGCGTTCGGCAAGCGTTTCGCCGACACAGATAACGGGCATCAGCCCAGCCGCCACGGCCGCGGTTGCTTTTGCCGCCACGAGCGCGCTGGTTTCTGCGTTGTAAAGTCGGCGCTCCGAGTGCCCCACCAGCACCATCGTCACTCCGAATTCGCCAAGCATCGCAGCGCTAATTTGCCCTGTGTAGGCACCGCTTTTATGCTCGGACACGTCTTGAGCGCCATAGGAAATCGCCGTTCCGCCAAGTAACCGCTGCAGCTGCGTCAGGTAGGGAAAGGGTGCGCATACCGCAACTTTCGTCGCACCGGAGCAGGATTTAGCGCGAGAGGCGACAAGTGCTTCCAGTAACGAAGCATTAGTCGCCAGAGCGCCGTTCATCTTCCAGTTACCGATTACCCAGCGGTTACGTTCGTTCATTTCGAAATCACTCTTCATTCGCATACATTGGGTATTTAAGACAACGCATTATGAATATTGACCGTTCATATGCGCTACGCTTGTCGCCAGATCACTTAACGCAGGCCTGACGGTCAGCGCACAATGTCAACTTCAATATTGTAGACAGCGTTATTCGCACGACGTCACTTGGCAGTTCAAAGCAAATTTGCTCACATACATCGCCCATAATCCGGGCACAGGAGGACGCATGAAGCCTTTCATATTTAACGCATACACACGAACTCTCTCGCGAGCCGCACTTGCTGCTGCCCTCGCTGCCTGCTCTTTGGTCGCAACTGCCGCCGATCTATGGCTTTACAGCGGTCGCGACTTTACCGGGTCAACTGCGCGAATCTCGCGCTCCGAGGCGAACCTACCGATCGGCGCCGCGCGCTCGATTCGCGTAGGTACAGGCGTATGGGAAGCCTGCACCGGAGCTAATTTCACCGGCGAATGCCGTCGATTGACCGCTGGCGACTACCGCGAACTCGGTGATCGGTTTGGCGACACTGTCCTGTCCGTGCGCGATGTTACGCAAGGGTTTGAATCGGGATCCGTTAGCTATGCGTTGCCGCAAATTCAGCTGTTTGAGGCGCCCGGCTTTCGCGGTCGCACCATGACGTTTAATCAAAGCTCGCCTGACCTTGAAGGTAGCTGGGGACTGACTAACGCCTCATCGGCGATCGTTTCTGGCGGCACGTGGGAAGTCTGTACCGAATACAACTATGGCGGTCGTTGTCAGGCGTTGCCGCCGGGTCAATACAACGATTTGGGGCCACAGCTTAATTTCCGCATCGTGAGCGCGCGGGCGCTGGACGTCAATCGACCGCCCGTAGCCAACGTGCGCCCGCCTGTGGTCGTAGCGCCACCACCAATTCAACCACCCGCATGGAACGGAAATCGCGCCCGTATCGACGTCTATACGGAGACCAATTTCCGCGGAGCGTCATACACGTTGGATAACGACACCGACAATCTGCGTAACACCGGCTTCAATGATCGAATTCGCTCCATGCGCGTCTCTGGCGGCAACTGGGAAGCGTGCGAAGACCGCGACTACGGCGGCGTTTGCATGGTGTACGGCCCTGGTGAATACCGTCGCCTGCCACCGCAAATGGATCGCTCAATTTCGTCGCTGCGCATAATCGGCGAACAACCGAATTGGGGCGGCATTACGCCCACCGGTCAAAATTATGTAGTGATGGATGCTAATGCGCCGCGCTCGCGGCATCCAGTGTGGCTCTATGAACACAGCAATTTTGGTGGCCGCACGGTCCGTGCAACTGGCGACGTATCCGATCTTTCAGGATCGGGCATGAACGATACGACCTCTTCGATTTTCATCACGTTGGGCACATGGCAGTTCTGCGAGAACTCGAATTACCGTGGACGCTGTGTGACCTTTGGGCCAGGGCAGTACAACGAAATGCCACCCGGCATGAACGACGAAATTTCGTCGTTCCGACGGGTGCGATAGGCCCGGGCCGTAGTGGATATCAAAGCGCTGTTTGCTGTAACGAAGACAATTGCCGTGGTGGGCATGTCCACGCGTCCAGAGCGACCCAGCCATCGTGTTGCCAGCTACATGCAGGCTGCTGGCTACCGCATCGTGCCGGTCAATCCTGCCTATGACGGGCAGGAAATTTTGGGCGAAACATGTGTAGCAACGCTCGCCGATGTGACGGTGCCAATTGACATCGTGGATTGCTTTCGGCGCAGCGAAGATATGGTCGAAGTGGCGAAAGCCGCTGTCGGCGTCCTCCCTTTGCCGAAAGTCCTGTGGATGCAGTTGGGCGTTGAGAACACGGAGGCCGCAAAAATCGCGCGCGACGCCGGCGTCGCCGTGGTTCAAAACCGGTGCATCGAAACCGAATTCATTACCTTGCAGAGAACGAATTAGCGGGGACTTCCATGTTGACGACGAGTTTCAGAAAATGGCTAACTCTCGGGCTGACCGCGCTGGCGGTGTGTGCGTCACCGTTGGTTGCAGCGCGTACCGTTGCCTGCGCGGTGGGGCAATCGATCACAGTTCAGGATCTGCCGAAGCAAGGCCGCGACACGCTCGCCCTGATCGCATCGGGTGGACCGTTTGCAAGTAATCGCGATGGTGTTAGCTTCGGCAATCGCGAGCGTGCCTTGCCGAAAGCACCGCGCGGCTACTACCGGGAATACACCGTGCGCACGCCGGGCGTGAGGAATCGCGGCGCGCGGCGAATCGTTTGTGGTGGTGACCCTCGCGCCGCGGATGCGTGCTTTTACAGCGACGATCACTATCAGTCCTTCAAGTGCATTCAACGTTAGGCGGGCGCGAGCAACTCATGAAAAATTCAGTTCACGATCTGCGGGCAGATACCGTGTTGACGGTTGATTTGAAAGGCGTTCGGTCTAAAAAAGGCCTGCTGGAAGCAATCGCGACGAATCTCAAATTACCAAAACATTTCGGACATAACTGGGACGCACTGGCAGATTGCCTGATGGACGATACCTGGGCCAAACGTGCGAGCTATACGATAGTCGTACTCGACGCGGCGGCGGCAGCCAAGCGCTTCGGCGACGACTGGAATACGCTCACCGACATCTTCAGCGAAGCCTGCGTCTGGTGGGGTGAGAACGAAAAACCGTTTCATGTCGTGCTCGCGTGAGCACTGAATTGCACGGCACAAAACCGCTAAAAATCCCCCGCTCCGTCCTCGTCATCGCCTTCACGCCTAAGCGTGAGGTGCTTCTCATGGAGCGCGCTGATTTCCCTGAATTTTGGCAATCGGTCACGGGTTCGCAAGAGGACGGCGAATCATGGGCCGAAACGGCCAAGCGCGAACTCATGGAAGAAACCGGATTTGATGCGGCGCTTTACGGTGGCGTGATTGATCTTCACTACCGCAATGTGTATTGCATCTACCCACGCTGGCGCCATCGCTATCCACCGCAGCAGACCCACAACGAAGAGCGTTGCTTTGCGGTGTGCATTCCGAGCGCAATCAAACCAAGCCTTTCGCCGCGAGAACATGTCGCGTTTGAATGGGTGCCAATTGAGGCCGCAACCCGCAAAGCGACGTCATGGAGTAATGTTGCGGCGCTGCGCCATTTGCAAACTACGTTTGCGTTGGCCGTTAGCAGCCATTCTTGACATCCTTTCAGGCAATAGCTTTTTTGCTGTAGAGACGGCTGCGCTTTGGCCAACCTCGTTGTTTATCAAAACTCGACTTAAGCACTTATATCGCTCTAGCCCCTGATTAAACGCCACAAATGCAAAAAGCTGTATCAAATAAACCCCGCGCTGTCCTCTTCGATTTCGACGGCACGCTGGTTGACAGCGCCCCCGATCTCGCGGGTGCCGCTAACGATTTGCGCTCGGAGCTTGGGCTTGACGTGATGCCCTACACGGTGCTCCGGCCCTACGCCACTTACGGCGCACGAAGTTTATTGAAACATGCGCTCAATTTATCGCCTGGCGATGCTGAATACGAGCCCAATCGGCTGCGTTTTTTGGAGATTTACGACGAACGGAAAC
>JBDSYI010000259.1:0-3616 GCA_039925745.1 Casimicrobium sp.
GGCGGGCGCGCTGGGTTGAGCGCACGCGGCAGGCGCATAAACCCAGCGGCGCGGTGCGCCTTTACTTTCGCCCTCGACTACGACCGAAGCGCCAGTCAAAAGACGCGCCAAAAGTTCGGACACGATCGCGTCCGATGAACGAATCAGATTGCCGTCCGCACGCATCAGCACGTCGCCATCGCCAATGGCAAACATTGCCGTCGTGCCACCCGTTCCTTTCGCACGAATCCCGCCTGCCGACCCCGGCACCGGTTCGAACATTCGGGCAAACGTAGCCTTTTCTGACATCAAAGCCTTGACCATGCTGTCAGCCATGAAAATAGCACTGGCGCGGTCACTACCACTCAGACGGCATGCAGCAACCACGGGCAGAGGCACTTTTTTCGTCGGATCAACACGTGGCACAAACACCGTGACCCGCGTCTCAGTGCCGCCAGAGGCCAGCACCACTGCATCGCGATCCACCCGCAAAATCTTTTCGCCCGACGGCAACGAATCACCCACTGTGAGCGACAGTCCGCGCGTCGCAGCGCTATTGATGCCGACAAAATAGGCACGATCACCGGCAACACCCGCGAGCTTCATCGCCCCGACTGTTGTCACCTGACCGGCGGGCCCGGAGCCTTCAAGCGTAGGAGTCGGCAAAGAAAATGGCCGCCACGCCGGCAATTTTGCCGTCTGCGCGTCGCCCCAAAGCCCTACGAGCAGCGCACAAGCCCAACCAAACAACGCCGCAGAAACGATCGCCGCAAGCGCCGTAGCGACCTGCTCCAGCCTATAATTTGAGGTTATTCCCTGCTTCACCTAGCGTCGCTTTGCTCATGATTTTGTTGAGTTAGAGCGTCGATTTTGCCTTGAATCCCTATCTCGCCGATCTCAACGAATTTACCTTCACGCGACTTGCACGTCTACTGCAACCGCTCACGCCACCTGCCGGACTGAAACCCATCAATTTGTCGATTGGCGAACCGAAGCACCCGACGCCGCAATTCATTCGCGACGCCATCGGACAAAACACCGAAGGACTGGCGCTTTATCCTCCGACCAAAGGGTCGGCTGTGCTGCGGCAGACAATCGCGGCGTGGCTCCAACGCCGATACAACCTGACCGAGCTTGATCCGGAAACTCAGTTGCTCCCGGTGCTAGGTAGCAAAGAAGCACTGTACTCGTTCACACAAACCGTCATAGATCCGCGAGCAGCCAGAGCCACAGTGCTAGTGCCGAACCCGTTTTATATGGTCTACGAGGGCGCGGCGCTGTTGTGTGGGGCGCAGCCGTATTTCGTTAACTTTGATGCCAAAACCGGGGAATACGAATGGGATTCAATTCCCGAGAGTGTCTGGAACACCGTACAACTGGTGATTGTTTGTTCACCCGACAATCCTACCGGAGCCGTCACCACGCGGGCTCGCTGGCAATGGTTGTTCGAGCAAAGTGATCGTTACGGTTTCGTCGTGCTTGCTGACGAGTGCTACAGCGAGATCTATTTCGAAGAAGGCAAACCGCCCGTCGGCGCACTGCAAGTCGCTGCAGAAATGGGCCGTACCGATTTCACGCGCCTCGTTGCGATGGGTAGCCTGTCGAAGCGCTCGAACAGCCCGGGCTTGCGCTCCGGCTTCGTCGCCGGTGACGCCGAGCTGATCGCCAAATTTCTGCATCTGCGCTCATTTAACGGTTCGGCGATGGCGGGCCCGGTGACCGCTGCGAGCATCGCGGCGTGGAACGATGAAACTCACGTCGTAGCCAACCGGGCCGAATACGCCAAAAAGTTTCGCGTGCTAACACCTATGCTGGCCAAGCATTTGGCCGTCATGATGCCGGAAGCCGCGTTCTACTGGTGGGTGCCCATCCCGGCTTCGTACAACGGCGACGACGAGCGCTTCACACGTGAGCTTTTTGAAGCGACGGCGATCACCGTAATTCCCGGCTCGTATCTGTCGCGCGTAGCGGCGAATGGTGTCAATCCGGGAAGCGGCTACATCAGAATCGCACTCGTTTCGGAATTTGATGAATGCCTTGAGGCGGTCACCCGTCTCTGCATTTTTTTGAGCAGCGTCGAGCAAGCACTCGTTGCCGCATGATTTAGAAGAAAAGATATGTCTGAAGCTCTACAAAATATCATTGACGTCGCCTGGGAAAACCGCGCGAGCCTGTCACCTGCCAGTCCACCCAAAGCAATCGCGGACGCTGTTGAATCCGTCATCTCCGATCTGAACACCGGCCGCAAGCGCGTTGCCGAAAAAATCAATGGCGAGTGGGTGACGCATCAATGGCTCAAGAAGGCCGTGCTGCTGTCGTTCCGTTTGCAGGACAACGCGATTGTCAAAGCCGGTGACCTAGCCTTCTACGACAAAGTGCAAACGAAATTCGCTCGCATGACGGCCGAAGAAGTCGCCGAGACTGGCGTGCGCATCGTTCCGCCCGCCGTGGCGCGTCGTGGCAGTTATCTCGCGAAAAACGTGATCCTGATGCCGTCGTTCGTGAACATCGGCGCGTATGTCGACGAAGGCACGATGGTTGATACCTGGGCGACCGTCGGTTCCTGCGCACAGATCGGCAAAAACGTGCATTTGTCAGGCGGCGTCGGCATCGGCGGCGTTTTGGAACCATTGCAAGCCAATCCAACGATTATTGAGGACAACTGCTTCATCGGCGCACGCTCTGAAGTCGTCGAAGGCTGCATCGTCGAAGAAAACTCCGTGCTTGGCATGGGTGTCTACATCGGTAAGAGCACGAAAATTTACAACCGTGCGACGGGCGAAGTGAGCTACGGGCGGGTACCCTCCGGCTCCGTGGTCGTTGCTGGCAATTTGCCATCAGCCGACGGTAAATACAGTTTGTATTGCGCAGTCATCGTCAAACAGGTCGATGCGCAGACGCGCTCCAAAACGAGCATCAACGATCTGCTGCGCGGCGATTAAGAAAGCTCCATTAATGTCCGTCTCCATCAAAACGCCCGAAGACATCGAAGGCATGCGCTTGGCTGGTCGCCAGACCGCCGAAATTCTTGATTTCATTGGACCCTACGTCAAAATCGGTGTGACCACCGACGAACTCGACGCGCTCTGCCATACGTTTATGGTGCAAACACAAAAAGGGATCGCAGCGAACGTTAATTACACGCCGCCTGGCCACACGCCCTTTCCGAAATCAATCTGCACCTCAGTCAATCACGTCGTGTGTCATGGCGTACCCGGTGACAAGAAATTGAAGGACGGTGACATTGTCAACATCGACGTAGCGATGATTGTCAACGGATACTTCGGCGACACCAGTCGCATGTACTTCGTCGGCAAACCCACCATCGCTGGCAAGCGTTTGTCTGAGGCCACTTATGAGGCCATGTGGCGCGGCATTCGTGTCGTCAAACCAGGCGCGACACTCGGCGACGTCGGTCACGCGATTCAAAGCTATGTGGAGCCGATGGGTTATTCCGTTGTTCGTGAGTTTTGCGGACATGGCATCGGCAAGAAATATCACGAAGAACCGCAGGTCTTGCACTATGGCAAGCCGGGCACGGGCATGCGTTTACTACCCGGCATGATGTTCACGATCGAACCGATGATCAACGCTGGCCGACCGGGCATTCGCACGCTGGCCGATGGCTGGACAGCGG
>JBDSYI010000260.1:0-13421 GCA_039925745.1 Casimicrobium sp.
ACGCGTTGAACCGAAGCGCAACGCGGACGACAAGTGCAGCGATGCCCAGTCCAAATGTCACCTGCTCCACGGTCGACATCCGGGTGCCCGGCTCCGCGAGCGAAATTCGCTGATGGCGAAACTGATACGACACGCAAAACATTATGAAGCCAAGCACGCCTAACCATGACGGCAACGGCGGGCTCGTCCCGTCGAACAGCGCAGGTGCGTTGGTGATCGCAATGATCGCAAACAACACCTGCCACATGCGAACGGATGTGGGCGTGTCTTTAAACATCACAAATCGAGCAACAACCGAGCCGGATCTTCGAGTGCCTCTTTCATTGCAACCAACGCCAGCACTGCCTCGCGCCCGTCAATGATGCGATGGTCATAGCTCATGGCGAGATAGTTCATCGGGCGAATCACGATTTGACCGCCTTCAACCACGGCACGATCCTTCGTGGCGTGCACGCCGAGAATGGCACTTTGTGGGGGGTTGATTATCGGGGTCGACATCATCGACCCGAACGTTCCACCATTCGAGATCGTGAAGGTACCGCCGGTCAATTCTTCGATGCCGAGTTTGCCTTCGCCCGCGCGCTTGCCGTAATCAGCAATTTGTTTCTCGATATCGGCGATGCTCATCTGATCGCAGTCGCGAATGATCGGAACAACTAAACCGCGCGGGGAGCCGACAGCGATGCCGATGTCGTAATAGCCGTGATACACGATGTCAGTGCCATCGATCGAGGCGTTGACCACTGGGTACATTTTGAGCGCGTGAACAGCCGCTTTAACGAAGAAGCTCATGAAGCCGAGCTTGACGCCATGCACTTTCTCGAACTTGTCTTTGTATGTCGTACGCAGATCAATAATCGGTTTCATATTGACCTCGTTGAACGTGGTCAGAATGGCGGCAGTGGATTGGCTTTGCACGAGGCGCTCGGCGACGCGCATGCGCAGGCGCGTCATCGCTACGCGTTGCTCGGGCCGATTGCCAAGCGGAACATTGACTGGAGGCGCGGAGACAGGCGCTGCCTTTGGCGCAGCGGCTGCCGATTGTGGCGCTGCGGCCGCAGACACTGGCGATGGAGCAGCCTTCGCTTCCACCGCGGTGATGACGTCACCCTTGGTGATGCGATCACCGCGTCCCGTGCCTTGAACGGTAGCGGCATCAATCCCTTGATCGGCCATCATCTTTTTTGCCGCAGGCAACGCACCAGGCGAGTCAGATGTCGTCGAAGGCACGCCAGCGGCCGGAGCCGCACTCGTTGCGACGGCAGCGGGTACGGCTGCGCTCGCCTTCGCTTCCGTATCAATCACGCCAAGCACCACTCCTGAAGTGACCGTTGCGCCAGATTGCACCTTGATTTCAACCAGCACGCCATCGCTCTGAGCGGGCGTTTCGAGCACTACCTTATCGGTCTCGATATCGCAAAGATTCTGGTCGCGCTTAACGGCGTCGCCCACTTTCGCGTGCCATGCGGCGAGGGTGCCCTCGGGAGTGCCTTCAGCGAGCTGCGGGACTTTTATTTCGATCAACATAGTCAGTTCTTTTTTTCGTAGGGTGGACAGCCTCTGCCCACGCGGTTGCGGTAAGTTGGTGGGCACGGGGTGCCCACCCTACGGATCAGCAAATTAGAGATTTGTCATCATTTGTCCGGTGCCCAACTTCGAGCTGAAGGCGCTCTCGACAAGCTCCTTCTGCTGCGCGTTGTGCTTGGACAAGTAACCAACTGCTGGTGACGCGCTGACGGCGCGACCCGCGTAGAGCAACACCTGCTCGGGCTTAACATCGGCACGAAAATACGCCATCAGGCGATACCACGCGCCCTGGTTTTGTGGCTCTTCCTGACACCATACGATTTCGTGCGCATTGGGGAATTTTTTGAGCTGTGCCTTGAAGTCGTCATGCGGGAACGGATACTGTTGTTCCAGACGAATAATGGCGACGTCCTTGATGTCCAGTTCGCGACGATGCGCGAGCAGTTCGTAGTAAACCTTCCCAGAACACGCAATGACGCGCTTGACGTTCTTGGCCACGATCTTCTCCGTCTCGCCGATCACGCTCTGGAACGTGCCTTCGGCCAGCTCCTGTAGCGAACTCACGGCCTCTTTATGGCGCAGTAAAGACTTTGGCGTCATCACGATCAACGGTTTACGCCAATCACGCACCATCTGACGGCGCAGCATGTGATAGACCTGCGCAGGTGTCGACGGAACGACGACCTGCATATTGTGCTCGGCACACAGTTGCAGGAAGCGCTCAGGGCGCGCCGAGGAATGCTCCGGGCCCTGGCCTTCATAGCCATGCGGCAAGAGTAACGTGAGCCCGCACACACGACCCCACTTCACTTCGCCCGAGCTGATGAACTGGTCGATCACGACCTGCGCGCCATTGGTGAAGTCGCCAAATTGGGCTTCCCAGATCACGAGCTGGTTCGGCTCCGACGTGGCGTAGCCGTACTCAAAACCGAGCACGGCTTCCTCCGATAAGATCGAATCGATGACCTGAAAATCGCCCTGTTTCGGTTTGATATGTTGCAGCGGGGTGTAGCTGCCGCTATCCCACTTTTCGCGATCCTGATCGTGGAACACGGCATGGCGGTGCGAGAAGGTGCCGCGGCCGCAATCTTCACCTGAGAGTCGAATGCCAACGCCTTCGTTGACGAGCGTTGCGTAAGCCAGATTTTCAGCCATACCCCAGTCGATTGGCTGCTTGCCATCACCCATCGCCTTGCGATCAGCGATCATTTTCTCGACGCGAGAATGCAGAACGAATCCCTCCGGCATCGTGGTGAGTTTTTTTGCTAACTCCTTGATCGTTTTCAGCGGCACCGTCGTGTCGGCGGCGTCGATCCACGCACGGCCAACAAACTTCGCCCAGTCCTGCTGAAAGGGTGCAACGTAATTCGACAGAATCGTTTTGTTGGTGTGCGTACCCTTGTCCATGGCGTCGCGAAACGCGGTGACCATCTTATCGGCCTCGCCCGCTTTGATGATGCCTTCGGCTTCGAGCTTGTCAGCGTAGAGTTTTCGCGTGCCCGGATGTTGATGAATTTTTTTGTACATCAACGGCTGCGTCACCATCGGCTCATCCTGCTCGTTGTGACCAAGACGACGGAAGCAGACGAGATCAATGAACACGTCTTTGTGAAAAATGTTGCGGTAATCAAGCGCAATTTCGGTCACCAGGAGGCAAGCTTCGGGATCGTCCGCGTTGACGTGAAAGATCGGGACTTCGGCCATCTTGGCGATGTCGGTGCAATATAAAGACGAGCGAACATCGCGCGGATCACTAGTTGTAAATCCGATTTGGTTATTGATCACGATATGCATCGTCCCACCCGTGCCGTAATGCCGGGTTTGCGACAACGCAAGCGTCTCTTGCACCACGCCCTGACCGGCGACCGCCGCGTCACCGTGCAACAGAATTCCGAGCACCTGCTTGCCCGTGGTGTCGCCGCGACGATGTTGGCGGGCACGCACTGAGCCAACTACGACCGGATTGACGATTTCCAGATGCGATGGATTGAATGCAAGCGTGATGTGCATCGGGCCACCGGGCGTCGTGATGTCGCTTGAAAAACCTTTGTGGTATTTCACGTCACCAGCAGACAATGTGGTGTCGTATTTGCCTTCAAATTCTGCAAACAAATCTGCTGGAAGTTTGCCAAAGGTGTTCACCAACACACCCAGGCGCCCGCGATGGGCCATTGCGATCACGGTCTCCTGCACGCCAGCCGCACCGGCCTTTTGCAACATGTGGTCCAGCAACGGAATCACGGTGTCTCCGCCTTCGCCAGAGAAACGCTTTTGCCCCATGTACTTGGTGTGCAAATAGCGCTCAAGTCCTTCGGCAGCAGTCAGACGCTCCAGAATGTGGAGCTTCTGATCAGCGGTGTATAAAGGGCGAAGCCGAATCGATTCGATACGCTGACGCAACCACTCGCGCTCGTCCTCGTTGGCCATGTACATGTACTCGACGGCGACGGTACGGCAGTAAGTCTCCCTGAGCGTAGCGATGATTTCACGAAGCTTGCCGCGACTCTGACCGTTGACCAACAACAGACCGGTGGAGAATTCAGTCTCCATGTCGGTGTCGGTGAGTCCATAGTGCTTGTGATCGAGTTCTTTGATAAACGGCACTTCCTGCCGTTTCAGAGGGTCGATATCGGCGATGCGGCCGCCAACAAAGCGATAAGCGTGAATCAGTTTCATCACGCCTAGCTGCTTGTCCATGAGCGTCGCGTCAATGCTCGCCGTAGCGGCTTTCCGCGATTTCGCCATCTTGGCGAATGCATCAATGACGGGCTGATGTGCCACATCTTTTGAGCCCGCGCGCATGGCATCGAAATAGTCACGCCACTTTTGATCAACCGAAGCCGGGTCAGCGAGATAGTTCTCGTACTGCTCTTCGATGTAGGGCATGTTGCCACCGAAAATGGTGGAGGTCTGTTGAAGATCGTTCATCACGGAGTGGAGCTCCTTCGGTTACTTTTTTCCCTCTCCAGTGACGGGGAGGGAACCTGATTAGCGCTGAAGCAAGGGTTTTAGGTCACGGCTCGTGGAACCTGTGAACAATTGGCGAGGACGACCGATTTTTTGATCTGGGTCGGCAAGCATTTCGTTCAACTGCGCGATCCAGCCAACGGTACGGGCCAGTGCGAAGTTCGCGGTAAACAATGCGGTCGGGATGCCAAGGGCTCGCTGCACAATGCCTGAGTAGAAATCGACGTTCGGGTAGAGCTTGCGCGAAACAAAATACTCATCCGACAAAGCGATGCGCTCCAGCTCCATAGCGAGCTTGAACAACGGGTCGTTTTGCAAGCCGAGTTCGGCGAGCACTTCGTAGCAAGTCTCACGCATGAGTTTGGCCCGAGGATCGTAATTTTTGTAAACGCGATGGCCGAAGCCCATCAGGCGAACCTGCGAATTCTTGTCTTTCACGGCGGTGATGAATTCACCGATCTTCGCAAAGCCGCCGTTCTTCTGAATGTCGAGCAGCATCGATAGGGCTGCCTCATTCGCGCCACCGTGGGCCGGCCCCCAAAGACAGGCAACACCGGCCGCTATCGCTGCGTACGGATTGGTGCCAGACGAACCGCACAAACGAACGGTCGAGGTCGACGCGTTCTGCTCGTGATCGGCATGCAGAATGAAGATACGATCCAGTGCGCGTACGAGCACGTCATTGACTTTGTACTCTTCGCACGGTGTGGCGAACATCATGCGCATGAAGTTCGCCGAATACGACAAATCATTTTTCGGGTAGATCATCGGCTGACCCGCTGAATACTTGTGCGTCATCGCGACGAGCGTCGGCATTTTTGCAATCAGGCGGATCGCAGCAATATGGCGATGCTCGGGATTGTGGATGTCCAGAGTGTCGTGGTAGAACGCCGAAAGCGCACCCACCAGACCGGTCATGATCGCCATCGGATGCGCATTGCGGCGGAAGCCGCGCAGGAAAAACTGCATCTGTTCATGCACCATCGTGTGATGCGTGACGTTGTCGACGAACGCAGTCTTCTGGTCAAGATTCGGCAGCTCACCGTTCAGCAACAGATAGCAGGTTTCCAGATAATCGCAATTGGTCGCGATCTGCTCAATCGGATACCCACGATACAAAAGCTCGCCCTTGTCGCCGTCGATGTAGGTGATCGCGGAGCGACACGCCGCTGTCGACATAAAGCCAGGATCATAGGTGAACTTTCCTGTCTTGGCGTACAGCGTCTTGATGTCGACGACATCCGGGCCAACCGTCCCTTTGAGGACTGGGAATTCAACGCTCGGCGAGCCGTCGCTAAAGGAGAGAGTTGCGGTCGAGGGGGCGGTGGACGCGGTCATCAGGGTTCTCCGATTCAATCAATCAGGGTTCAATATTTAGAACAGTTGGATATAGCGTAACTTTCATGGTTTGCTGATTTCTTGAAAATCATGAAAATTACGGGCAGTCTCAAGTCGCGAACTATTTATTATCGTTTCAAAAATTCAGTAGCTATTTCAATGCGTTATGCGCGTTTGTCGCAACGTCGCCACCATGTCGGCGGCCCCGGCAGGGAACACTTCGGTACGCCCGGCAATTATTTCCCACAGTTCGTTGTCGTCGAGTGCAATCAGGGCCAACAACTGGACGTGTTCGGTCTCGGAAAAGTTTGCGCCGCGACGCTCTAGAAGTCGCGTGAGAATCAGATCGTTCTCCAGAAAACCGCGACGGCAACGCCAGCGCAGTTTGGAGAGTTCGAGGTCGGTCAGCATGAAAAGAATTGCGGCCAGCGTCAGGCTGAACGCTTGACGAGCATTTCTTTAAGTTTGCCAATCGCGCGCGTAGGGTTCAGACCTTTCGGACATACATCCACGCAGTTCATGATGGTGTAGCAGCGAAATAAACGGTAGGGATCTTCGAGGTTGTCGAGGCGACTTTCAGTGTCTAGATCGCGACTGTCAGCAACAAAGCGATAGGCAGCAAGCAGACCTGCCGGGCCGACGAACTTGTCAGGATTCCACCAGAAACTTGGGCAACTGGTTGAACAGCATGCGCACAAAATGCATTCATAGAGACCATTCAATTGATCGCGGTCTTCCTGCGATTGCAGCCGCTCCTTCTCTGGCGGCACCGTTTCGTTGACGATGTACGGTTTAATCGAATGGTACTGTTTGAAGAACTGGCTCATATCCACGATCAGATCGCGCACCACTGGCAAGCCGGGTAGCGGACGCAGCGTGATTTTTTGCGGCAGCGTGAGCATATTGGTTAAACAGGCAAGGCCGTTTTTGCCGTTGATGTTCATCGCATCCGAGCCGCACACGCCTTCGCGGCACGAACGTCGGAAGCTGATGGAATCATCCTGCTTCTTGAGCTTCATCAGCGCGTCGAGCAACATGCGCTCGGAGCCGTCGAGTTCAACCTCATAGGTCTTCATCGTCGGCTTCGCGCCGTCGTCCGGGTTGTAGCGATAGATTTCGAAAGTACGTGTGTCAGCCATGATTGCTAGCCTAAAAAATTAGAAGGTGCGCTTCGCGAGTGGAATCGAATCCACCGTGAGCGGTTTCATGTTGACCGGCTTGTAGGCAAGGCGGTTGCCCTCGGAAAACCACAGCGTGTGCTTGAGCCATTCGGTATCGTTGCGGCCCAGTGGATGCTCGACGGTATCGCCGTAGTCATCGACGGTGTGAGCGCCACGACTTTCGTGACGTGCGGCCGCGGAAACAATCGTCGCCTTTGCGGCTTCCATGAGATTCGCCACTTCTAGCGCTTCGATGCGCGCAGTATTGAACACCTTAGACTTGTCCTTGAGCGACAGATTTTCCGCGCGCTCGGCAATCGCGAGCACCTGGATCACGCCCTCATCAAGCGTCTTCTGCGTGCGGAAAACACCCGCATGCAGTTGCATGGACTTGCGCAAATCGTTTGCGACATCCTGCGGGTATTCGCCGCCCGTTGAGTTGTCGAGTTTGGCGACCCGCGATAACGAGTAGTCGGCAGCATTGGCTGGCAACGGTTTGAACGCTTTGCTTGAAAGTGCCGTCGCGATCAGGTGATTACCAGCCGCGCGACCAAAGACCAGCAGGTCAAGCAGCGAATTTGTCCCGAGGCGATTCGCACCGTGCACCGAGACACAGGAACATTCGCCAATTGCATACAGACCGTTGACGACGGACGCAGGGTTATCACCCTTCGGCACGACTACCTGACCATGGATGTTGGTTGGGATGCCGCCCATCTGATAGTGAATGGTTGGCACCACGGGAATCGGTTCCTTGATGACGTCAACGTTGGCAAAATTCTTGCCAATTTCATGCACCGACGGCAACCGCTTCATGATCGTCTCAGCACCCAGGTGCGTCAAGTCAAGGGCGATGTAGTCGCCGTTCGGGCCGCAACCGCGACCTTCCTTGATTTCCTGATCCATGCAGCGAGACACAAAGTCACGCGGCGCGAGATCTTTCAAATGAGGTGCGTAGCGCTCCATAAAGCGCTCGCCGTCCTTGTTGCGCAGAATCGCGCCTTCGCCACGACAGCCTTCGGTCAACAGCACGCCTGCGTTGTGAACGCCGGTCGGATGGAATTGCCAAAACTCCATGTCTTCTAGTGGAATGCCTGCCCGCGCAGCCATGCCCAAGCCGTCGCCGGTATTGATGAAGGCGTTAGTCGACGCGGCGAATATTCGCCCAGCCCCGCCCGTCGCGAACAACACGCATTTCGCGTGAAAGATCGCTATCTCGCCGGTCTCCATTTCGAGCGCGTTGACGCCAACCACATCGCCTTCGGCATCGCGAATGATGTCCAGCGCCATCCATTCAACAAAGAACGTCGTGTTGCTTTTTACGTTCTGTTGATAGAGCGTATGAAGCATGGCGTGGCCCGTGCGGTCAGCGGCGGCGCAGGCGCGTGGCACCGGTTTCTCACCGTAATTTGCGCTGTGACCACCGAAGGGGCGCTGATAAATTGTGCCGTCGGGATTGCGATCAAACGGCATGCCCATGTGCTCAAGCTCATAGACCACCTTGGGCGCTTCCCGGCACATGAATTCGATGGCGTCCTGATCGCCGAGCCAGTCGGAACCCTTTACCGTGTCGTAGAAGTGATAGTGCCAGTTGTCCTCATCCATGTTGCCAAGCGAGGCACCAATACCACCTTGCGCGGCAACCGTATGCGAGCGCGTGGGAAACACTTTGGAGAGCACCGCTACGCGCAAGCCTGCGCGCGCCAGTTGCAAGGAGCAGCGCATGCCAGCACCGCCGGCACCGATCACTACTGCGTCATATTTATGTACTGTGAGAGCCATTAAAACGTTGCCCTTATTTCAAACCAAAGAGAATGTAGACAGCCCACAGCACGACGGCCCCTGCCGCGACCCATGTGTACGCGATCAGGACCGAAAGCACTGCCCGGTTTTTCACGTAGTCGGGCCACACATGCAGCGTGCCGACGAGACCGTGATAAGCCGTGGCGATGATCGCGAGAATGGTGGCTAGCTTGAACCCGACATTGGCGAACAATCCCTGCCACTGGAGCGCATTCGGCGTGCCGTAAACCATGAGTAGGACGATGACGAGCGCGACATAAGCTGCCACGATCACAGCACTGATCCGCTGCATCCACCATTCAGAAACAAATTTTGAAGTGGCAGCCATCACACGAGCCTCCACGCGATGAGCGCAGTTAAGGCCACGCTGATGCCAAATGCGGCAAATGCAGTGCTGCGACCGGCCGCCAGATCGAGCCAGCGCGTGGAGTCCTGAATCAAGTGACGAACGCCAGCCACGAGGTGAAAAATCAGCGCAAACAACAGGCCTAGCAGCACGATTTTGGCGATGGGATTAACCCAGATGACGCTCCGAAATGCCTCGAAACCGGCCTCAGACTTGAGACTCATTTGCAGCATCGCCAGCAAAAAGAGCAGGCAAACAAACAGCGCAATGCCCGTCGCACGATGCACGATGGAAGCGATGGCCGGGATGGGCATGCGATAGCGCGCCAGATCGCCGAGACCAATGTTTCGGTACACCGGCCGGGCGCGGGTCTTGGCTAGAGGGGTGTCGGACATTGAGGGAGCACTCCGTAAAAGAGAAAAATTAACTTAATGTGTTTGCGTAATGATGACTGCGCGTGGTGCACAGCCCTCGTCGAAATTCAACGGGCCTGTCGCCGTAGGTGTAGGCGATGCGCTCCACGCACAAAAGCGGTGAGCCCATGCCGACGCGCAACGCTTCTGCCGTGATTGGATCAGCGGTGACCGCCTTTACCTGCTCTTCGGCGCGAAGCATGCGCACGCCAAATTCTGTCTCAAAGAAACCGTACATCGATCCCACGTGAGCGTCAAAGCGCTCTTTGGTCAAGCCCTTGAACATATGGGCGGGCAGCGTGATTTCGTCGAGCACGGTCGGCTCACCACTATAGCGCAGCAAACGGCGCAGGATCAGGATGGCGTCTCCCGGCTTGATGTCGAGCGAACGGGCGACGTCAGCACTGACGCGGCCGCGCTTGACATCCAGAAGCTCGCTCGCGGGGTATTCGTGTTGCCCGTCATTGCGGCGCATGCGCAGAAATCGAAAATTCGAACTCTTCGTTTCTGTGTGCGTTGCAACAAAGGTGCCCTTGCCCTGACGGCGAATGACAATGTTTTCACCTGCCAGTTCGTCGATGGCCTTCCTGACCGTGCCCTGGCTTACGCTGAATTGGCCAGCAAGATCCTGCTCGCTGGGGATCGCTTCGCCAGGTCGCCATTCGCCGGATTCAAGGCGCTGCGTCAAAAGAGCCTTGATCTGCTGATACAGGGGCTGAAATGATGGCGTCTCCGAAATCGGGAAGGAAATAGCTGTTGCTAAGGCGGCATCGCTCATGCATGAATTGTTACGCAAAATGGCATTCCATGCAACGCGCACTCTTATGTCTTATATAAGACATAAGACCTATTGACGTTTACGTCAGCTTGATGAATAATTAATTCAGGTCAGAAAATTTTCGCAGTGCAACATTTGCAAAAATGGAAACAACTAAAGTGATGAGGTGGTTTGCGCGAGAATTATGAGTTGAGTCGTTTTTGTAGGCTCTAGCCGTAATTCTTAGTAGCCCTCCAATCCTCCATAAGGAAAATAGAACATGAAAGCCCCCGTTCGTGTAGCCGTCACCGGCGCAGCTGGCCAAATTGGTTATGCCCTCCTGTTCCGCATCGCCTCAGGTGAAATGCTTGGCAAAGACCAGCCAATCATCCTGCAACTCCTGGAGGTGCCGGTTGAAGGCCCACAAAAGGCGCTCAAAGGCGTCATGATGGAGCTCGACGATTGCGCGTTCCCGTTGCTCGTAGGCATGGAAGCGCACGGCGATCCGATGACCGCGTTCAAGGATGTGGATTACGCGCTGCTGGTTGGCTCACGCCCTCGCGGACCCGGCATGGAGCGCGCAGAGTTGCTCGCAGTGAACGGCGCAATCTTCACCGCTCAGGGCAAAGCGTTGAACGCAGTGGCCAAGCGCACGGTCAAGGTGCTCGTAGTGGGCAATCCTGCGAACACCAATGCATACATCGCACAAAAGTCCGCACCTGATCTGCCCGCGAAAAACTTCACTTCGATGCTGCGCCTTGATCACAACCGCGCGTTGTCGCAGCTTGCAGCCAAAGCAGGCGTTGCCGTCGCTGACATCAAGAAAATGGTCGTGTGGGGCAATCACTCACCCACGATGTACCCCGATATTCGCTTCGCTACAGCCAACGGCGTTGCGCTCAAAACCAAGGTTGACGACGCGTGGAACAACGACGTGTTCATCCCCACCGTCGGCAAGCGCGGCGCAGCAATTATCGAAGCGCGCGGCCTGTCCTCGGCGGCGTCTGCGGCGAACGCAGCGATTGACCACATGCGCGATTGGGCGCTCGGCACCAATGGCGAATGGGTCACCATGGGCATTCCGTCGGATGGCAGCTACGGCATTCCAGAAGGCATTCAGTACGGCGTTGCCGTGACCTGTGCCAATGGCGAATACACCCGCGTCACCGGCATCGAAATCGACGATGCAAGTCGTGCACGCATGGACAAAACGCTCAAAGAATTGACCGACGAGCAAGCCGCTGTTGCTCACCTGCTTTAACGCATAGCTCGCGAGAACGCCATGTCCGACTGGAACCCCGCTCTGTACAGCCGCTTCGAGGATGAGCGCACGCGCCCAGCCCGTGAGCTGCTGGCACGGGTTCCGCTCAGCGCGGCGACCGTCGCGTACGACCTCGGTTGTGGCCCCGGCAATTCGACCGAATTGCTGGTCGCACGCTTTCCGTCGGCCACGGTGATTGGCACTGACAATTCACAATCGATGCTCGACAGCGCCCGCAAGCGCTTGCCGACGGCACGCTTCGAATTGAGCGACATAGCAACCTGGCAACCGGACACGGCACCAGACCTGATTTACGCCAACGCCGCGCTGCAATGGGTCGGTGATCACGAAACGCTGTTGCCGAAACTGTTCGCAATGCTCGCGCCGGGCGGTGTGCTCGCCATCCAGATGCCGGACAACCGCGAAGAATCGACACATCGCTTGATGCGCGAGGTGGCCTCCGAGCCGCCTTGGGAGCACCACATTGGCCCGGCTGCTTCGGTGCGCACCAAGCTGCTCTCGCTCAACACTTACTACGACCTGCTCGCTCCGCATACGGCGCAGCTTGACGTCTGGCGCACGGCGTACCAGCATCCCATGGATTCTGCGGCGGCGATTGTTGAATGGGTCAGTGCGACCGGTTTACGTCCCTTTGTTGATCCCTTGCCAGCCGACCTGCGTGCGACTTATCTGGCCGAATACGAGCGGCGAATTGACGCCGCCTATTCCGTTCGCAGCGATCGCAAGCGCCTGCTCGCATTTCCGCGTTTGTTCATCGTCGCGGTTCGTCCATAAACTTAAAAAACGCCTCAGATTCGCTAACAGCTTTTTCATATCAGCCCCGCAACACGGGGGCTAGATACGAAAAAACCGAAAAGTCGATAAGCGGTAAATGCCGCGCTTAGCCCCATTAGAACGGGGCATTGAAGGAAAAGCTGATGTCTCAATCCAGTCTTCGATCCGCCGGTGCCGCGTTCCGCGCCGCCCTGAAAGCCGAATCGCCCTTGCAGGTGATCGGTGCCACCACTGCTCATCACGCTCTACTCGCCAAGCGCGCCGGTTACAAGGCAATTTATCTCTCGGGCGGCGGCGTCGCGGCGGGCTCGCTAGGCCTGCCCGATCTCGGCATCAATACGCTGGACGATGTGCTCACCGACGTGCGCCGCATCACCGACGTGTGCGATTTGCCGCTGATGGTGGACATCGACACCGGCTTCGGTCCAAGCGCGTTCAACATCGCGCGCACTGTCAAATCGCTGATCAAATTCGGCGCGGCGTCCTGCCACATCGAAGATCAGGTTGGCGCAAAACGCTGCGGACATCGTCCCGGCAAAGAAATCGTCACGACGGACGAAATGGTCGACCGCGTCAAAGCCGCGGCCGACGCCAAAACCGACCCGGATTTCTTCCTGATCGCCCGCACGGATGCGATTCAGGTGCACGGCGTGGACGCCGCGATTGAGCGCGCGATCAAGTGCGTAGAGGCCGGCGCGGACGGCATCTTCGCCGAAGCCGCATACGACCTGCCGACCTATCGCAAATTTGTTGATGCGGTGAAAGTACCCGTGCTTGCCAACATCACGGAATTCGGCCAGACGCCATTGTTCACGGTGGAAGAATTGCGCTCAGCAGGCTGCGGCGTCGTGCTCTATCCGCTCTCAGCGTTCCGCGCCGCCAACAAAGCCGCCGAAAACGTGTACCAAACCATCCGCAAAGACGGCCATCAGAAAAACGTCATCGACACCATGCAAACGCGCGACGAACTCTACGACCGCATCGGCTATCACGCCTTCGAGTCGAAGCTGGACGTCTTGTTCGCGGCGAAAAAGTGAACGCACAAACTGTAGGG
>JBDSYI010000261.1:0-2382 GCA_039925745.1 Casimicrobium sp.
AGATTGACAGCGCACCGTACCAAGCCGCCCTACAAAGTGCGCAGGCATCCCAAGCGCGCGCTGAGGCCAACCTATCGCAAGCCACCGCGCAGGTCGAGCGCTTCAAACCGCTGGTTGAAGCCAACGCGATTAGCAAGCAGGATTACGTGAACGCGCAGGCCGCCCAGAAAACAGCGCAAGCCGATGTTGCCGTGGCAAAAGCTGCTGTCACATCTGCTGGAATAACGCTCGGCTATGGTTCCGTGACCGCGCCAATTTCCGGGCGTATCGGCCGCGCTTTAGTGACAGAGGGTTCGCTGGTGGGCCAAGGCGAAGCAACTCAGCTTGCGGTCGTTCAGCAGATCGATCCCATGTATGTGAATTTCACGCAATCAGCGGGTGAGGTCATGAAACTTCGCACTGCGATGGCCGCAGGGCAACTACAAAAAGCTGCGGGCGCCGACGCCGCGATGGTCAGCATCGTGCTCGAAGACGGATCGACTTACTCAAAGCCTGGAAAGCTTTTATTTTCCGATTTGACGGTCGATGCGACCACTGGACAAATTACGCTTCGTGCCGAAGTGCCGAACCCAACGGGCCAGCTACTACCAGGTCTTTATGTCCGCGTTCGCGTCGAACAGGCGCAGGCAACCAACGCCATCACCCTGCCGCAGCAAGCGGTGACGCGAACCAGTCAGGGCGATTCGGTCATGGTCGTTGCAGCGGATGGCAAAGTAAGCCCACGTCCGGTCAAAGTGACCGCAGCCAAAGACAATCAGTGGGTTGTATTGTCTGGCCTGAAGCCCGGTGAGCAAGTGATGGTTGACGGATTCCAGAAATTGCGCGGTCCGGCTCCAGTCAAGGCTGTGCCGTGGAATCCAATCGTAACCAAACCAGCGGCATCGGCTTCGCCAACTGCCCCATCGGCCGACGCCAAAACGCCTGCCTCTGCCGGTACAGCCGCCCCGGCCGCCAAGCAGTAAGGACGAAGATTCATGGCAAAGTTTTTTATTGATCGACCGATTTTCGCGTGGGTGATATCGCTGTTCATCATCGTGATGGGCTCAGTGGCGATCACGCAATTACCAATTGCACAATATCCACCGGTAGCCCCACCCACCATCGTCGTGTCGGCGGCATATCCAGGCGCATCCGCACAAACGCTTGAAGACAGTGTGCTCGCCGTGATCGAGCGTGAAATGAACGGCGCGCCGGGGCTTGCCTACATGGAAGCCGTCAGCCAGGCCAACGGTTCGGGCACCATCAACCTGAGTTTCGAACCCGGCACCAACGCTGATCTCGCGCAGGTTGACGTGCAGAACCGATTGTCGCGCGCCACCCCTCGCCTTCCGACCGCAGTTGTGCAGCAGGGCGTGCGCGTCGACAAGTCACGCTCGAACTTCTTGATGTTCACGATATTGTCATCGGAAAATCCGGCCGTTGACGTCATTGGCTTGAGCGACTACGCATCGCGTAACGTTTTGCCTGAATTGCAGCGTATTCCAGGCGTTGGCACGGCGCAGCTATTCGGCGCTGAACGCGCCATGCGTATCTGGCTTGATCCGGCAAAACTGACAGGATTTAATTTGAGCGCAAGCGATGTCAACACCGCCATTGCCACACAAAATGCGCAAATTTCAGGCGGCAGTATTGGCGACTTGCCCATCGTCGCTGGACAAACGATCTCTGCAACTGTCGTCGTACCGGGGCAACTAAGCACGGTTGAGCAATTTGGTGCAATCGTATTGCGCGCCAACACGGACGGCTCCACCGTTCGACTAAAGGACGTCGCTCGCATAGAGCTGGGCGGCCAGGGCTATGCGACCTCTGCGCGTTTGAATGGCAAGGCAGCGGCGGGTATCGGCATTCAGCTCGCGCCATCTGGAAACGCTCTGGCAACAGCTAAAGCAATCCGCGTTCGCATGGACGAACTGGCCAAATACTTTCCGACGGGCGTTTCATATGCGATCCCCTTTGACAGCTCTGAGTTCGTAAAACTCTCGATCACCCAGGTGGCCGTAACGCTCGTGGAAGCCATCGTGCTGGTATTCCTGGTGATGTTCCTGTTCCTGCAGAACTTCCGCTACACCATCATTCCAACGATTGTCGTTCCGGTCGCATTGCTGGGTACTTTCTCTGCACTTCTCGCACTCGGCTTCTCCATTAACGTGTTGACGATGTTTGGCATGGTACTGGTGATTGGGATCGTAGTGGACGACGCCATTGTGGTGGTTGAAAACGTCGAGCGGATCATGAGCGAAGAAGGTTTGTCACCGCTCGACGCGACGCGCAAAGCGATGGGCCAGATCTCGGGTGCGATTATTGGCGTGACTGTGGTGCTCATTTCAGTGTTTGTGCCGCTGGCATTCTTCAGTGGTTCGGTCGGCAACATCTACCGGCAGT
>JBDSYI010000262.1:0-9685 GCA_039925745.1 Casimicrobium sp.
GGAGGCGTCCCGCCACTCGGTGACCAGTCCCACCACGGGATGCTTGGTGTCATGGTCAAACTCGGTGGATTGTGCGTCTGCCAGGCCGCACACATCGCGCGCAAATTCAATCATGGCGACCTGCATGCCGAGGCAAATCCCGAGGTAGGGCACTTTGTGTTGGCGAGCATATTTCGCCGCGAGAATCTTGCCTTCAATACCGCGTTCACCAAAACCGGGGCCCACCAGAATAGCGTCCATATTTGCGAACATGCGCTCGCCTTCGGTCTCTATCTTCTCCGATTCAATGTAGTGGATATTGACGCGACAATCGTTATGAATGCCACCGGCTTTGAGTGCTTCGCTGATTGATTTATAGGCGTCGATCAGCTCGACATACTTTCCGACAAAGCCAATATCCACCTCAAACTTTGGCCGCAAGGTGCGTTGCACGATGAGCGCCCAGGGCGCGAGATTCGCAGGCTTTGCAACGATGTCGAGCGTATGGCAGACGATCTCGTCCAACATCTGATCGTGCAGCATTTGCGGCACTTTGAAAATGGTGTCGACGTCGGGCACCGAGATGACAGCGCGCTCTTCAACGTTGGTAAATAGCGAAATCTTTCTCTTTTCTTCATCGGGCACCGGGCGGTCGGAGCGACACAGGAGCACGTCTGGAAAGATGCCGATTTCACGCAGTTTTTGGACGCTGTGCTGGGTTGGTTTGGTCTTCAATTCACCAGCGCTGGCGATGTAGGGCACCAGCGTTAAATGGACATAGCATCGGTTACGGCGCCCTACCGTGACGCCCATCTGGCGAATCGCCTCCATGAACGGCAGCGACTCAATGTCGCCCACCGTACCGCCTATTTCAACCAGCAAAACATCTAGGCCTTCACCCGCGCGCTTGATCGATGCGGTGATTTCGTCAGTAATGTGGGGAATGACCTGAACGGTGCCGCCCAGATAGTCGCCGCGACGCTCTTTGTTGATCACATTTTGGTAGATCTTGCCCGACGAGCAACTGTTCAGGGCGCTCATCTTCCGCGATATGAAGCGCTCGTAGTGACCCAGATCAAGATCGGTTTCGGCCCCGTCGTTCGTGACATAAACCTCACCATGCTGATAAGGGCTCATGGTGCCCGGATCCACGTTGATGTACGGATCGAGCTTTAAGAGGGAGACTTTGAGACCGCGCGATTCGAGGATCGCAGCGAGAGAGGCGGCGGCGATGCCCTTGCCTAAGGAGGACACCACCCCGCCGGTCACGAACACGTATTTCGTCATGGCGAACCTATGCGGGAAAGCCAAATTCTACCGGAGCGGGGTCGCCGCAGGTTCAGAAGCGCACTCGTAATGTGACTCACCGTCCGCTGACAGCTTTTCGCTGTAACGACCTTAGCATGAGGGCTAGCCGCTATTTTTTCTAATAATCAATATAACGAAAAATCAGCTCCTAGCCCTGGCTATCGCTAGATTCCATGCAAAAGCTGAAGACTCAACAGCTTCACTTTACTCGCGAAAGCGAAGCAAGTTTCGAAACGGATTGACCAAGCGCAAACCATCGGTTCGCAAAAGTGCACGTAACCGTCATTTTTTGGGAACATATTGTCATCACCGCCGCCCGCCGAAAGCTTATCTACTGTGACTGAATCACCACCCAAACTGTCGCAGACTGGCCTGTCCACGAAAGAGGCCACGCTGAGACTGGCGAGGGATGGAGAGAACGCGCTTCCCGACGGGGAACACCGCACGTTGCTTCACATCATCTGGGAAACGGCTCGCGAGCCGATGTTCCTGTTGCTACTGGCAGCTGGAACGCTCTACCTTGTGTTTGGCGAGCCGCTTGAAGGCATCACGCTGTTTGCTGCCGTCCTCGTCATGCTTGGGCTGACGATGTATCAGGAAGGAAAAACCGAGCGCGCGATGGAGGCGTTGCGTGATTTAACGAGCCCTCAGGCACGCGTGATTCGCGACGGCCAGACGATTCGTATTGCCGGGAAAGACGTCGTCGAAGGCGACGTCATGCTGTTAGCGGAAGGCGATCGTGTTCCCGCCGACGGCGTGCTGCTTGAAGCGAACGCTGTGCAGGCCGACGAATCGCTGCTCACGGGCGAGCCGGTTCCGGTTCGCAAAATCGTCGCCGCAACCGACCAGACCGCGCCTGCGCAACCCGGTGGTGACGACCTTCCATTTGTTTACTCGGGCACGCTCATCGTTCACGGCCAGGCCACGGCACGCGTGACAGCCACCGGGCCGCGCAGCGCGATTGGACGCATCGGCACGTCGTTGGCTGCAATCGGGACAGAGCGCTCGCCGCTGCAAAAACAGACAGCGATACTGGTGCGCAACCTCGCGCTGCTCGCGTTTTGCCTGAGTCTGGGGCTGGTCGCGATTTATGGCTTCGTTCGTGGCGACTGGTTACAGGCGGCGTTGGCCGGGATTGCGCTGGCGATGGCGTTATTGCCGGAAGAGTATCCCGTGGTGATGACGGTCTTTCCCGCACTCGGCGCCTGGCGATTGTCAAAAGAAAAAGTGCTCACACGGCGAATCAACGCGATTGAAACGTTGGGTGCAACCTCGGTTCTCTGCGCCGACAAGACCGGCACGTTGACCGAGAACCGCATGACGGTGGCGCGACTGCAAACGGCGAGCGAATTGCTCAACGTCAACTACGGCGCAACTGCTGAGCTCCCCGAGCCGTTTCACCCACTGGTCGAGTACACGATTCTTGCCAGCGCAGTTGATCCGTTCGACCCGATGGAAAAAGCGTTTCACCGCTTAGGCGAGCATTTTCTCGCCGATACCGAACACATTCACCGCGACTGGACCATCGCGCACGGCTATGGCCTGACGCCGGAACTGAAAGCGATGGCGCAGGTGTGGTCTGCCGTCGACGGTGCGGGTCACGTGGTGGCCGCCAAAGGCGCACCAGAAGCCATCATTGATCTCTGCCACCTGGATGCCGCCGCTCAGTTGCGCATCAGCGCGCAAGTAGACGCAATGGCGCGAGACGGCCTTCGGGTGCTCGGCGTCGCAGAAGCGCGTCATGCCGGAGAAGACTGGCCCAAGGGAGAGCACGATTTCGCTTTCACTTTCGTCGGTCTGGTTGGACTCTCCGATCCAATTCGCGCTGAAATACCTGAGGCGATCAGACAGTGCGATGAAGCTGGCATTCGTGTGATCATGATCACAGGCGACTACCCTGCGACTGCACACGCCATCGCAGCGCAGGCGGGCCTCAAAGTAGGTGGCGGCACTGTGCTCTCTGGCGACGAATTGAGCAAACTGAGCGACACGGAATTACAGGCGCGCCTGAAAACCGTCAGCGTCTGCGCTCGCATCGCTCCCGAGCAAAAACTACGCATCGTGCAGGCGCTCAAGGCCGACGGCGAGATCGTCGCGATGACTGGAGACGGGGTAAACGATGCACCCGCGCTTAAGGCCGCGCACGTTGGCATCGCGATGGGCGGACGCGGCACCGATGTCGCCCGCGAATCGGCGTCACTCGTGTTGCTCGACGACAACTTCGCCTCCATCGTGCGCGCGATTCGGCTGGGTCGCCGTATTTTTGACAACTTGCAAAAGTCGATGTCGTACCTGCTGGCGGTGCATGTACCCATCGCGGGCATCGCGCTGCTGCCGGTGCTGTTCGGCTGGCCGACGATGCTGTTCCCGCTGCACATTGCGTTTCTGGAGCTGGTGATCGATCCTGCCTGTTCGCTGGCGTTCGAAAACGAACCCGCCGAGCCCGACATCATGCAGCAACCTCCCCGCAGCACCAGCGCACAACTCTTCGGCGGACCGACGCTCCTGTTTGCGCTGATACAAGGGCTCGGGGCGCTGGCCGCCGTCGCAGGCGCTTACTGGTGGGGTCTTGCCCACCTACCTGAGCCACAGGCGCGCGCGTTTGCCTTTTGCACACTGGTCATTGCCAATCTGGCGCTGATTCTGTCCAATCGTTCGCAGCATGGTTCGCTGCTGGCCTCGCTACGCCGTCCCAACAAAACCCTGTGGATCGTGACAGGCGCCGCACTTGCACTGCTCGCCGTCGTGATCGAAGTGCCTGTGCTGTTTCAGCTATTTCGCTTTGATACACCGCCTCCGCTGGTGCTAATGGCCGTCGTCGGGCTCGGCGTACTCAGCGCATTCTGGTTCGAATTGGTGCGCTGGTCGCGAGCTCAGGCGACAACCCGAAAATAGCAAATCTCGGATCCATGTGCGCTCCGAGGTAGCCGACCAAGGAATGCAATTGGCGAACATATCAGGCGACTGGCGCTCTGATGAGCAGTAACGGTCGCAGTGACGCCAGGCCCCGTGCGCACAGGCGCTACATTTCCGGCATCAGCTTCCGCCCACCCAACGCCCATGCTTACTGCCCAGTCGCTCAACAAGTCCTATGCCGCCCGTCAAGTCGTCGCCGATATCTCGCTGCATCTCGAACCCGGCAAAATTCTCGGACTGCTCGGGCCGAACGGCGCTGGCAAATCGACAACCGTTTCCATGGTCTGCGGGCTGGTTCCTCCGGATTCCGGTCGCATCGCCTTCGACGACGGCGTAGCCTCGGATGGTCGCGACAGCAACGCCTATAAGCGTCGCATTGGTCTGGTGCCGCAGGACATTGCGCTTTACGAGGATCTACCGGCCGGTCGCAACCTTGAGCTTTTCGGCGCGCTATACGGCATCAGCGGCAAGCATTTAGCAGTTCGCGTTGCGGACGCGCTCGACCTCGTCGGACTTTCGGATCGAGTGAATGACAAGCCATCGACATTCAGCGGCGGCATGAAGCGGCGGCTCAACATCGCCTGCGCGCTGGTGCACGATCCCGATGTACTGCTGTTCGACGAGCCGACGGTCGGCGTTGATCCGCAAAGTCGCAACGCGATCTTCGACAACCTTGAAGCGCTACGCGCACGCGGCAAGGCGCTTCTCTACACGACACACTACATGGAAGAAGCGGAGCGACTGTGTGACCGCATCGTGGTGATGGATCACGGGCGAATGGTCGCGGACGATACGCTGTCGGGGTTGCTCGCGCGGTTGCCGCACGCTGAAGTGCTTGAGCTTGACGTGGGCCAGACGGTCGACTGCACAGGCCTGACCGCGCTTCCCGGCGTCGTCGAAGCACATGAAGCGCAGGGCGTCATTCACGTCCGCCTCAAAAACATGGGCGGCGACGCGGCACGTGTGCTCGACTGGTGCCAGCAAAAGGCACTGACAGTACGTCGACTCAACTCTACGCGAGCCAATCTTGAAGATGTATTTCTTGCACTCTCCGGACGCCAACTGAGGGACCAAGCATGAGCGCCTTTCCTGCTTTCCAAGCGCTGATGCGCACCGACATCACGCTGTACTTTTCGAGTCGACGCGCGCTGGTGATGAACGTCGTGGCACCCATTGCCATTGCAGCGTTCTTTGGCTACGTATTTAGTCCGCAACAACAAAAGGCACCGCATGTGGCGGTGGCCGTCGTTGACCTTGATGGCAGCGCGCTGTCCAAGTCGGTCGTCGCTGCGCTGAGCGCTGACGCTTCGCTGGATGTGCGCGTGGCGAGCGCGTCCGAAGCCAACACGCTCGTCACAAACGGCAAGATCAGCGCTGCCATCATACTGCCGGAAAAGTTCGGTGCGATGGCGTCGAGCGCGCTGTTCGCCGCGCACGACAAACCCTCGATCACGCTGATCGAGGACCCGAGCAAGGCAATGGAGGTGTCGCTGGTGCAGGGGCTACTCATGCAACACGCAATGCAAACCGTCACAAGCGTCGCATTCTCCGGCGGCGGAATGAGCACTGAGATGGTTTCCGGCTGGCGTCGCGATCTTGCCGCTCCAGACAACACGCTCCCGGTTGAATCCCGCAGCGCGCTCGCTGGATTGTTTGACAGTCTGGAAAAGGTTCAGTCACAGCGCGCAAAGCAGCCCGCCACAGCCGCAGCCGCAGCGACGACAGGAAACAGCGGCGGCATGTCGCAGCCGTTCGTGCTCAAGAAAAAATCCATGACCGGAGGCAGCGAAAAGCAGTACAACGGCTACGCCCATTCGTTCGCAGGCATGAGCGTGCAGTTCATCCTGTTCATGGGCGTTGATCTTGGCGTCGCGCTGTTGCTTGCACGGCGACTCGGATTGTGGAAGCGGCTGCGCGCAGCACCGCTGTCACGCGCCACCCTGCTCGGCAGCCGTATGGCAAGCGGCACGATCATCGCTGCGACGTTACTGGCGCTGATTTTTGCCGCTGCCATTGCATTCTTCGGAGTGCGTATTTACGGCAGCGTGCCCGGATTTGTGGCAATCGGCCTGGCTTTTTCCGTGATGACCGCGACCTTCGGTCTGTTCATCGCGGCGGTCGGAAAAACGCCGGAGGCGACACGCGGCCTGGCCATCCTCGCCACGCTCATCATGGTCATGCTCGGCGGCGCATGGGTGCCGAGCTTTATTTTTCCGCAGTGGCTGCAGACCGTGTCCCTGGCGGTGCCGACGCGCTGGGCGGTGGACGGATTCGATGCCATGACCTGGCGCGGACTCGGCTTTGAGGCTGCGATTGCGCCGACGGCAGTTCTGCTCGGGTTCGCGGCGCTCTTCGCGCTGCTTGCGCTATGGCGATTTGATTGGGATGAGTGAACCCGCGCTCGGCAAGCTGCCAGTTGAGAACGCATGATTCGCCGCAATATCGGAAGCTAACCCACGAACTTCCCCGGCTTCACCGCTGTCACGATCCAATATGCGCGCATTGCTAACCCAACTATCCCAGCCTGCCCGTTTCGACGCAACGGCGAAACGCCCTTTCCTTTTGTCCCGGGCGCTGTTTGCAGCGGTCGGCATTGCCTTTCTTTTTCCGGTAACTGCTATGGCCACTGAAGAACCCAAATTTGACATCCTCACCAAAGACGGCGACTTTGAGCTGCGGCAATACGCACCGATGGTCGTCGCTGAAACGCTCGTGTCCGGCAGTCAGGACGACGCCTCAAGCCAAGGTTTCCGCATCATTGCTGGCTACATTTTTGGTGATAACAAACTCGCGGGCGCCGGAGCCGAAAAGATTGCGATGACCGCTCCTGTCCTGCTCGAAAAGCAGAACGTAAGCAAGAAGATCGACATGACCGCACCAGTCACGATGGACAAAGTTGGTGACCGCTGGCGGGTGCATTTTGTGATGCCTTCGCAGTACAAACTCGCCGATTTGCCGAAGCCCAACAATCCCGCGGTGACACTGCGTGAGATTCCGGCGTCGAAATACGCGGCGTTGCGCTTTTCAGGCTTTGCTGGCGAAGAAAAAGTAGCCGCAAAGACCAAAGAACTCACCGACTGGGTGATTGCCCGCGGGTACGCTGCCATCAATGCTCCGCAGCTCGCGCGCTACGATCCGCCGTGGACGCTGCCCTTTATGCGGCGCAACGAGGTTCTGGTGGAAGTCAGGTAACGACGCCGTCGCTTTCCGTCGCCGTTGCATTCGCTCGCGCTGGCGGGTTAGCAAGAGAAATGACGGCGGCTAGTCTGCGCAAATTCTCAGTCGTCGGCCCCTTGCCGTCAGGCTGCCAGCCGGGCGGGGCGAATAGATAGCCGAGCACATCGCGCACAGATTTCGCTTTGCGCATATCGCCAAACATGTTGATCCATTGCTGAAACACGACGCGTAGCGGATTATTTGACACGATGGGCTGCACCCAGCCGTAGCGAATTTTGATGTCGTCGCGCTCGGCGATGTACGTCCCAAACATCCGGTCAAAAATCACCAGTACACCGCCGTAGTTGGCGTCGAGATATTCGAGATTGGCCGCATGATGCACGCGGTGCGCGGACGGCGTGTTGAGGATGCCTTCAAGAAATCCGAGCTTCGGAATCCATTCAGCGTGAATCCAGAACTGATAGAGCAGATTGATCGCAAACGCGAGCAGGATGACCTTGGGTGCGAACCCGAGCCACGCCAGCGGTGAGAAAAATATCAACGTGAAGGTGATCTTGCCAAGCCAGCCGAGGCGATACGCAGTCGACAGGTTGAACTGGTTAGGCGAATGATGCACCGCATGGTTCGCCCAGAACCAGCGGCTGCGGTGACTCACGCGATGAAACCAGTAATACGCGAATTCAAGCGCGAAAAAGAGCACGACCCACGAAAGCGGCTCTTTCATGTCCCAACTGAAAATCCGATGCTCATACAACCATGCCGCGCCCGGTAGCGCGAGCAGCGCCGGCACAAAATCGGCGATCCGTCGCCCCATTGCGATCACCAGAGAAATCAGCGAACCCTTCCAGTCGTAATCACGCCGCCCGGTGAACGACAGCACCACGCCCTCCAAAAGCGCACTGCCCAGGGCCACGCCAGCGACGATCAGATAAATGCGAACAAAGGTTGAGGTTTCCAAGTACGGGGGATCCGAAGTTGAGTTACCGAAATGCTATTTTGTGCTGCGAAGCATACAGACAGCGCGCCGTCGTGTAGAGTTCGTGCGTCAAATCAATCAAACGCTACTGAATGTTGGCGCGCGCCATGAACTCGCCGCTAACGGTTTCCAGATTGATGCGGATTCAAAAAGGAGGATTCAAGATGAAATACCGTAATGTCGCGCTGGTTGCCAGCACCCTGTTCATGCTCGCGCCGAGCGCGCAGGCGCAGCAGTTGAACCTGCTCTGCAATGCCACCATCGACTGGTGCGAACTCATGAAAAACAAGTTTGAAGCCGAAACCGGCATCAAGACCAGCATGGTTCGCCGCAGCTCGGGCGAGTCGTATGCGCAGATTCGCGCCGAATCGGCGAACCCAAAAACCGACATTTGGTGGGCAGGCACCGGCGACCCACATCTGCAAGCCGCCGCCGAAGGCCTGACCGAGGTGTACACATCGCCGTCGATATCGAAGTTGCAACCCTGGGCAGTAAAGGTTGCCGACGCCTCCGGCCACCGCACCGTCGGCATCTATCTCGGCGCGCTGGGCTATTCGTACAACAGCAAAATGCTCGCCGACAAAAAGCTCGCCGCGCCAAAATGCTGGGCCGATCTTGCCGACGCGCGATTCAAAGACGAAGTGCAGATGCCAGACCCGAATTCGTCGGGCACCGCGTACACCATGGTCGCCACGCTGGTGCAGCTGATGGGCGAAGACAAAGCCTTTGCCTTCATGAAGGCGATGCACAAAAATGTGAACCAGTACACCAAGAGCGGCGTTGCGCCATCGCAGGCGGTGGGTCGCGGCGAAACAATGATCGGCGTGTCGTTCATGCATGATCTGATCGTGCCGAAGCTGGCTGGCTTTCCGGTCACGCTGGTGACGCCGTGCGAAGGTACTGGTTACGAGATTGGCTCGATGAGCATCATCAAAGGCGCTCGCAACATGGCCGAAGCGAAGAAGTTCTACGAATTCGCCTTGCGTCCTGATATCCAGTCGCTCGCGCCGTCGGTGAAGGCCTATCAAATCCCGTCAAACAAAGACGCCACTGTTTCCGCCGAATCGATCAAGCCAAGCGAGGTCAAACTCATTGATTACGATCAGGCGAAATACGGATCAAGCGAAGTGCGCAAGCGTCTGCTCAAGCGCTGGACGGACGAAATTTCGGGTGCGCCGCGCTGAGGTTTTAGTCCCGCTGTGACGTAGGGCGGGCAGTGCCCGCTCTATTTTTTGTGACACACATTATTCTGGCTATGACTCAATCCCTCCAGGCTCGCTACCTCTTCGCTCAAAACCTGGCGCGCGAAGCAGGCGCGCTAGCTCACCG
>JBDSYI010000263.1:0-18097 GCA_039925745.1 Casimicrobium sp.
GCCGGATGCTGGATCAGGCAGCTTTCAACTTCCGCCGGTCCGATTCGGTAGCCTGCGCTTTTGATCACGTCGTCGCTGCGGCCTTCATACCAAAGATAGCCGTCGACGTCCATGCGCGCCATGTCGCCGGTGCGACACCAGTCGCCGGAGTATTTGTCGCGTGTGCCCGCTTCGTTGCCGAGATAACCCAAAAAGAAAATTGGATCAAGATCGCCGTGTACGTCGCGGCGATTTACGGCGACGTCGCCAGTTTCACCCATTGCTACTGGTTTGCCGCTCTGATCGACGACTGCGATTTGATGGCCCGGATACGCGCGTCCCATGCTGCCCGCACGGGCGGGCCACAAAGCCGAGCAATTGCCAACGACGTAATTGAGCTCGGTTTGTCCGAACATTTCGTTCAAGGTGATGCCGAGTGAGCGCTCAACCCATTGAAACACCGCCGCACCGACGCTCTCGCCGGCGCTCATCACGGATCGCAGGTGCAGGTCGTAGCGCTGTCGTGGCCACGGCACCGTCTTCATCATCATTTTGAGCGCAGTCGGAAACAGGAAGGTGCAGGTAACGTTGTGGCGCTCCATCAGCGAGAACGCCTTCTCAGGGTCGAAGCGACCGCGGTATCCGATGATGGTGTGGCCGTAATACAACGTGGGCAACAGCGCGTCCCACAACCCGCCTGTCCATGCCCAATCGGCCGGAGACCAGAACACATCATCGGGCTGCGGAAACTGGTTGTGTGAGTAGGTGAAGCCAGACAGATTGCCGAGCATTGCACGATGAGGAATGAGTGCACCTTTGGCCGGGCCGGTGGTGCCGCTGGTGTAGATGATGAGCGCGGCGTCGTCCGGCACCGTGGCAGCAACTGGGGTTAACGGGCTGCCGGCCGCGCAAAGTTCGTTCCAGCTCATGATTTTTGCGGTGGTGTTGTCTGAGCCAGGGTCGGCGCCTGCGCAAGCGATCACGTACTGCAAATTCGGGAGCTGCGCACGGACGCTGAGCACATTTTCGAGTGACGTCTCGTCGCAGATGACCGCTTTGCAGTCAGCATGAGTGAGCCGATAGGACAACGCGTCCGGCCCGAACAGCACAGTGAGCGGCACGGCTACGGCGCCGAGCTGAAGGGTTGCCAGTAGCGATACGGCAGTCTCAATGCGCTGCGGCAAGCAAATCGCCACACGATCTCCCGCAGCAACGCCGAGCGACTGCAATGCATGCGCGAAACGATGGGTCAGTTCACTCAGCTGAGCGTAGGTAACCGCGTCGGTGCTGCCGTCTTCGTCTTCCCACTGAATTGCAATATGCTGCGCACGCTCCACGTCGTCCGCCCAGCGGTGCGCGCAGACGGTGGCGATGTTGAAAATCTGCGGCACCTGCCAGTGCCAGTTGCGGTATTCGGATGCGTAATAATCAATCTTGAACATCGGGGGCTCCTATCGCGTTGCCTCACTATCCATATGTGCACAGCGCAATCGTAAAACACAATGTGGCAAATGTAGCGTGATCGCCCGTCGATAAGCGCGTCGGCGGTTAGTGATCGGCGTGCCAGGCGAACCCCGTTTAGGCCAGCACAAGGTGGGCCTGGCCATTTCGTGGACTACTTCGAGACATTACTGAAGCCGTCGGCAACTTATTGCCAGTTTTAGCGCTTCGCAAACACTCGTCGTACTGCTGGTAATGCGGCGTGCACCGAGAAGTGTCGCTGTACGTTTCGTAAGCCGCCCTGAGACAGCTGGTTCCACAGTGCTTCATCCGAATACGCACGCACAATTGCCAGAGCAAAGCCCTCGGCGTTGTCGTTTACGAGGACGTCGGCTTCTGGTACAAGATGCATGCCTTCAACGGCACAGACAGTGGCAACGACGGGAATCCCGTATTTCATGGCTTCGTTAATCTTGCCTTTGATGCCGGCACCAAAGCGCAGCGGCGCAATAGACACCCGGGAAGCGAGCAGCAGCGGCTCCGTGTCCTCAACGAATCCTTTGATCTCGACGCCGTCGCAGGCCAGTGCTTTTAACGATTCTGGCATG
Source organism: Casimicrobium sp. (assembly GCA_039925745.1). Taxonomy (GTDB): domain Bacteria; phylum Pseudomonadota; class Gammaproteobacteria; order Burkholderiales; family Casimicrobiaceae; genus Casimicrobium. The sequence goes on from JBDSYI010000263.1 coordinate 2,028, forward strand.
TTGCTGCCGACGATTGTGGTGACGACGTCAGGAAGCGCGCGTCGCACGTGCGGCAGCACTTCGGTGATGTACCAGGTGACACCGTCAACGTTAGGCGGATGACGAAATCCTCCGATGAACAGGATGCCACTACGTTGAGAAAATGGGCGCGGCGCCGGGGCTTCATCATTGATGAGCGAAATGATGTCGACTTTTGCGGTTGGCAAAACTTCACTCAGCAAAGTTTTTTCGAAATCCGATACGACGAGTGTGAGATCGGCGTGCTTCATTACGCTGAGCTCCTTCGCGCGCGTGACCGCGGCTGCCCGGAGCATTGCGGCGTCGTTGCGTACCGCGGCCTCGCGTTCTTCGCGAACAAAGTGCAGATCGATCGTGTCGAAAATAATGCGGGCTTGCGGTGCAAACCTGCGCACCTGGTCGAGATAGCGTGATGCGACGTAGTGGCGACAAAACATGATTGAGTTGAGTGTTTCGCCGCGCGTTTGCAGTACTTTTCGAATAGTTCCGGCGAACGCTCCGTGCAAAACCTCGACGCCAATCTGTTGCAACAGCGCGACGTACTTTTGCCTGTATTCCAGATTTTCGGCAACAAACGTTACGTGATGACCATCTCGCTTGAGAATTTTCAGCATGTTCAGTAAGCGCACAGAACCGGCATCCTGATCCGGCGTGATCATGCAGGCTTCGACGATAAGGATGTTGCTAACGCTGCCACGATGCGCTTCCAGATCGGGCTCTAAGGCATTCTCACGATGAGGCGCAAGGGTTGCTTGCCAGCGCTCATAGAACTTTCTCGCGTTAGTGACTTGATAGGCTTTAACGCCGCTGTTTTCGTTGCGACCGTGACTGACGCCTTCAAGATGAAAAACTTCAGCCGCCGGTTGATAAAGCACCCTCAGACCGCGTGCACGAATCCGGAAGGCGAGATCGGTATCCTCGTAGTAGGCGGGTGCGTAAAAAGTGTCGAAGCCGCCCATTTCGAGGAAAAGATCGCGACGAATCGCAAGCGCCGCACCAGAGCAATAATCTGCATCACGCACGAAATTAAATCGTGGGTCGTCACGGTTTTGCCCGCGTCCCCAATTCCACGCACTACCGTCTTTCCAGACAATGCCGCCTGCCTCCTGCACGGTGCCGTCCGCATTGAGCAGCTTGGCACCAACGAGGCCGACGTTGGCATGCTGTTCAAACGTGTCGAGCAAAGCGTTAAGTGCATTTGGTCGGAGTATGGTGTCGTTGTTGAGAATAATCAGCCATTCACCAACAGCCGCTTGCGCCCCGGCATTGACGTTGCCAATGAAGCCCAAATTGGTCTCGTTACGCATGATGCGCACGCCCTGCACCGGCGCCAATGCCGTCGTCGCTGGATCAGGCGAACAGTCGTCCATGATGACGACTTCAAAACTGCGACGTGGCGGTTCGGCGGCGATGCTTTTGAGGCAGGCGAAAGTGGTCGGGTGCTGGCCGTAAACCGGGATCACAACGGAAATAGACGGCGACACCGTAGTGGTCGGAAGCGTTAACGCTTCGATGCGTATTGCCGCAGCGCCCGGCAGTGAAACGGTGGCAATCGGTTCAGCAGCTTTAAACTCAAGCTCAACACGTTCACGCAAGCTACGCCAACCGCCTCGCCGATAGCGCGCCATGCCACCACGTGCAAGTGCAGGCGCACGGCGTACGAGTGTTGCTGTCACAGCTGCGGCGTGGCGCAGACGTCGCGCACGGTTCACAACAACGCGCAGTGGCCGCGTGACTTTCCAGGACGTGCTTTGCCGCAACTCGTTCAGCTGAGCTTCAAGGTGATCGGTTTGCGCCTTTCGTTCGGCCTCGATGCTCGCGATATGAGCACGCGCTGCGGCCGCACGTTCGTCAGCATCGTCGAGCACGCGGCGCCAGTGAATGCTGGCGTCGGCATGTTCTGCTTCAAGATTAGCGTGAGCAGCTGTAGCTTCGTTTAGCGATTCGGATAGGCTGTCAAAAACGCTCCTGCCCACGATATCGTTCTCTCCATCGGGCAGTGCGGCAAGGCGTTGTTCGATGACCTGGACCGAAGGACGATGGCCACCAAACACACCCACGCGAAATACATCCACGATCGGCCGTAACACTTGCGTCGTGGGCGGCAAGACCCAGCGGCTACGCTCGAGTAGCGCTGCGAATGGCTGGGCGTTTGAGGCGTCGACAACTTGAGGTAGTGCCAACGCATGTTCAGTGAGCTGGTCCGTACTATGTGTTTGAGAGGTCTCAGCAGAGAGGGTAGTTGCCGATGACGTGCCAGCCCGTAGCAGGGCATCATGCCACGTCTCGGGCGACGAATCGAACGGCAGTAGCGAAGCATTCACGACACCCTGCAGTCGCTCTGGAAACGCGCCAAGATCGGACGCCACAACAGGAAGGCCGGACGCAATCGCTGTCGACATCGTAAATGAAAAAGTCTCTGGCACTTGCGACGGTAGCCACAACACGTCGGGTCGTTCCATCGCAATCATGCGCGGCAGATCGGCGACCTCGTACGAGCCTGTCGCTGTCAGATTTTTGGGGAGTGGTTCGGCGGCATGCCCGATCAATCGAAGCGCTACTGGTGAATTCGTGCGTTCGGCCAAATCAGCGACTGCGACCGCTACGGACAGCCCTTTGGAGCTGGAAAGTGCGCCCAAAAGCGCCACTTTAATGACGCGTGGGAACGTGATCTCCGGCTCAGCGTGTGGTGCAACCCGAATGACGAGGTCAGGTAGATAACGATGTATTTTGTCGGCAACACTTGTGCTGGGGGCTAACACTCGATCAGCACGCCCTAGTGTGACCGCCCATGCTGCGCGCCACTCCCTGATATTGAGTGCCCAGGCGTGCGGGCGTCCACGAATGCAAAGGTTACATCCTGCTTCATTGGGCTCACCACAGTAGCGACCCTCCGGATCGATCAATTGATACTGTGGACAAATGCTCGCGTAGTCATGCAGGGAGCAATCGAGCGGCACACGAAGCGCTTGATCCAGATTGAGAATCTCGCTTGGAAAGCCCTGCACGTGATGCAAATGCAGGCGCTCGAACTTGAGCGCTTGTAGCGCGACGACCAGCGTCGACCAATCGGTACTCGCAAGGCGACAAATTTCTCCAGAAGGCATTGTGATTTCGACGCTTTGGCTGTCGCAGGGACGCAGTATTGCCACCCGTGCTTGACTCGAGAGGGAAGCCGCAAGTGCCTTAACCTGTTGCTCGACGCCACCACCCCAAGCGTGTGTCACGAATAGCAGGCGCGGCAATCCAGTGCCTGCAAATACAGCCAAAGCGGCGGGTATTTCTGTCGTCATCGGTTGTTAGCGTGCACCGCTGAATACCCTTGCAGCGCGGACTAACCAGGGTTCGTGTGCTGGCACGACAGGCGCTTCTGCTGGGACAATGGCTGTTGGTGAGGCCGCTGATTTCAGAGCCACAATTTCCGCATGCAGCATCGCATTCTCGCGATAGGTTCTCGACCATTCGGAATAGACCGACTGCTCGCGATCCGTGACCAGACTAAGTTCCGATTTGATGCCTTCAAGCCGGGCTTTGTTCCGCGCACAGAACACGACAAAGTAGAGCGGTTCAGGGTAGGCGGCATCACCTTCGGAGGTGAGGGCGACGGCACCCGTGGCAGGTGACTCCAACGGCCAGATCATTGAATGAAATGCAGCACGTTGAGCAAACCACGTTTGCGCCGGAAAGTGCGGATCGAGAAGGCCCTTCAGTTCCGCACGATCAAGTTCTTTGACGTGGTATTCGTTTTTGTAGCCGGTCCTATCGCTGTATTCTGGACGATTGGGTGAGGAGATGATCAACAGACCATCAGGCTTCAGAAGGCGTGCGACCTCCTGTAAAAACGCTTCTTGTGCGGTGATGTGCTCGATCATTTCGAACGAAATAATGACATCAAAACTCGCGTTCGGCTCGGGAATGTTGGTACAGTCGGCCGCGACGAAGCGCAGGTTTTCTTTGTCGTAGCGCGCCGTCGCATGCGCCACCGCCTCACTCGAAATATCAATGCCCAAAACGCTTCCGGCGCCGGTCGCCAGCAAATTGGAGCCGTAGCCTTCGCCGCAGGGAATGTCGAGCACCCGTTTGTCAGTCGCTTGCCCGTGAGCAATCAGGTAGCGATGCCAATGCTCGTAGATGATCTCGCCGGCGCATTCGGGCAGGAAGCGTTCGCCAGTAAAGGTGAGTGTCATTCGTTGCCGTCCGGCGTAGCCTGGTGAGAATAATTTTTAGCGAACATATCGGCGAGTTTGCGTCGATCCTGCTTTGTTGGCCGACCCCGAAACTGCGGCGCTGCGTGACCACCCATAGCGGCGTCTGCAGCCGCGTTTAGTGCCTGTTGCTCAAGACGCACTGCCACGCTCGCGTCCGTTTCGCGATACAACAGCGCAGCATCGGTGGCTGACCCGCGCCGTTCAGAGAGTGCAGTGACCAGCACCTGTTGCGTCATTTCGCCGCGCTGAACAGCGTAGGTCTCGCCAACGCGCACGGCATGAGCCGGCTTGACGCGATCACCGGACACCGAGCCGACGGAAGCTCGGCGCACATGACCCGCATCAATGGCGCCAGTAGCTAGCGAACGAGTCTTGAAAAAGCGTGCTGCCCAAAGCCACTTGTCGATGCGAACAACGTGCATTTCGGTCATCAGCGCCACCGTTGAGAACTATTGCAACAACTGCGAGCCGGGCGGATGCAGCGCATCGTTGCGGCGAAACAGTTCTGAAAATGAAGCAGCGCTGACCTCGTAGGCCTTGCCGCAAAACTCGCAACGCGTCGCTATCTTGCCCTGCTCTTCGATAAGTGGCTGCAACTCTGCTTCGCCGACCAGTTTAAGTGCATCGAGCACGCGCGCCATCGTGCAGGTGCAGGCGAATTTCACCGCTTGCGCCGGACTCACTTTTACGCTGTGTTGGGCAAATGTAAACTGCAACCACTCGCTGTAGGGAAACGGCATAAAGTGCTCGGAAAAAGCGTAATTTGCCTGAGCCACCACGGCGTTCCAGATTGGTGTCGCTTCCTCTGTGCTGTCGGGAAGGCGCTCTAAAAGCATTGCCTCCATTACATCGCCGTCTTGTCGCAGCCACATGCGGGTGTCTGTTTGCTGCGAATTGGTCAAATAGGCTTCAAGCAGCGTAGCAACACTGCCGTCGCCGAGCGCCACGATACCCTGATAGGTCTGTCCATCTGTCGGCGAAATGGTGAGCACGAATCGTCCCTCGCCGTCCGGTGCCACCAAAGAATGTAGCGATGCGTCAGGTGCAATAGTTACGCCTTCGCGAACGCTAGCGTAGAGTCGAAACGTCAGCGCGTCTGTAGCCTCCACGCAGAGCAGCGGTACATCACCCGTTCCCTGAGCTTGCAGAATGACCTGCGCGCTTTGCTTCAAATTGCTCGCCAGCAATGCCGCCGCACCCGCCAGTTGACGCAACAATGCGACCACCGCGTCCGGGTAGTCGTGATGCCGCATCGCGTGGGTCAGGCTTTTCTCGAGGCGCACTACCACGCCGCGCGCAGGTGCCGTGTCGAGCCAGAAGCGCATGAGTTGATCGTAGCCTGCGGATAACTTGTCCATATGAGTACGGGGGATCGTGTCTGTTATTGCGTCGGCACGACTAGCTTCATCGGAATAGTCACTACTTGCAGCGGCAGCGATGAATTTTTATCGAACGTGGTGCCAGCCTCAATGCCGACTCGCGCGATCGCTTCTGTTGAGTCAAGTTGATCGTAGAGCGCGTTCATCGCGCCCAGCGCATATTCGCGACCTGATCCCGCGGCCCAGAATCGTTTGAATTCGAACACTTCGCGCATCGAATAGATGCCGTATATACCTGTGGGATTAGCAATCAGCGCCGTGACGTGAGTGCTCTCGTACGCGTCTTCGTCCTCTTCTTTTGGGTTGAGGTAATGCTGATCCTTCAGGATCGCGTGCAGCTTGCGAAACGTTTCGAAAATTTCCGATTTGCTGTTGAAATTCAGATCCTTGGCGGTTGACAGCAGGTTTTCATAAACCAGTTGATGGGCCGCACTGCCACACAACGCGATCACGGTGTCGCCATATCGCACCATCTTGTCAGAAGAGGCATCGAAACTGTCGGACAAACGGGTATCACCAAACGTGGTGAGTGAATCCGCTGCGATGGCAGCCATATTGCCTTTACGCACCACGACAAGAGTGGTCATAACAACTGCTTTCTTTTTTCTGATTAACCTTTAATTATAGATTTTGCGGCTACTTTGCCGTTGTCAGCCTTGACGGGTCGGCTTTGAGCCGCGTTCGCCCGCGCGCATCAGCGTTGGGTTCCAAAGCGCAAACGCCCTCTGCCAAAACTGTGCGACCGAGGCGGCATCACCGACATCAGGCTGCTTTAGAAAAGCCCATGCCGCCTGGAGCGTCAGAACTGCATTGTCCAACCGGATGGCCTGCGCAAGCGTTTGCTTCGAGAGCTTCTCACCCGCTTCGCTTTTTACCAATGGCACATGAAGGTAGCTCGGCGTCGCGATGTCAAGGCGGCGTTGCAAATAAACTTGACGCGGTGTGTTCATCAACAAATCGTCACCACGAACCACGTCAGTGACGCCCTGTGCGGCGTCGTCGACAACGACCGCAAGCTGATAAGCGTAGAGACCATCGGCGCGTCGCAAAATGAAGTCTCCCACGCTGGTGGCGACGTTTTGCGTGAATGACCCGAGCACACGATCAGTGAACGTCACATCTGAATCTGAGTTCTCGGGCACGAGAAGGCGAAGTGCGGACGTCGTTGATGCATCGGGTTCACGGCCTCTGCACCGCCCAGGATAAATGGACTCTCCATAAGCGTTGCGCGGCGCACCTTCGAGCAGCTTTCGGGTGCAGGTGCAGGCGAATATCTGCCTCGCGGCGTGCAACCGCCCTAACGCCGATTCATATTGTTCAGTGCGCTGGCTTTGCCTGAGAACTGCGCCATCGGCCTCGAAACCATAGGTTGTGAGTTGGCGCAAAATTTCAGTTTCAGCGGCCTTCGTGCAGCGGGGTATATCGACATCTTCAATGCGCAGCAACCAACGCCCTTGCGCCGCCCGGGCGTCGGCATAACTGGCTACAGCTGCCACCAGGGAGCCGAAGTGCAGCGGCCCGGTAGGAGAGGGTGCGAACCGACCAATGTAGTGCGCAGCAGGTTTCACGAAACCCTGTCTACCGTCTGACCTTCACGTCAACGACAACAGGTTGGGCCAGCGCGGCACGATGAGCTTCGGCCATCACGCCGACTTTGGCGTCTGAGGCACGCTCCAAAAGCACTGGCGTAACCGCCTGTGCAAACGTAAACACGTTGCCCGGATCGTATTTCTGCTTTACATCCCAAAGGGCAGCTTGCGCGTCACCCCAATATTTATAGGCGTAATCTGGATCGTCGAGGCGCGGATAATTTTGATAGACGTGACCGTTGTACAGCGGCTCCATTAAATTCATCCATCCGACAAGGAAGTTTTGCGAGGCTTCGCGATCCGCCTTTTCCCACCAGAACACGTCAAGCACCGCGTTGAACACTGCATCGCGATGGACGAAGGCGCTACCCGAGGCCGGATACGCGTTGATCGCACCGCCATAAAACTCCATGTAGAAATACGAATAGGGGTTCGGTGTGGTCACGAAATAGTCCAGAAGCGAGCGCCATTCCGCTTCGCTCCAGTCACGGGCAACGATGCGGGAAGCTTTGTCCTCAAACGGCATCGGTGTGCCGTCGGCGAAACACGGCATGCCGTACGGAACATTGAGGAGCGACGAATTCAAGGTGTCAAAGGTAGTTTCGTCGGTCCACTGCACGACGGCACCGGGACTCGATGCCAAGGGAGCAATGGCGGCCGTCCCGTCATCGCCGTTGCCTACCCAGACACCACGCACCATGAGATAGGGATACATCGGCGCGGGCGGCAATGGTAGACCGCCCTGAATCCCCGGCTGGTAGCACAGCGAAACCTGAATGTTCAGGTTTGGCGACGCGGCGGTACGCATATATTTTTGCTGCAAAAGCATCAGCGCCACAGTGGCGTTCTCGATCTCCTGCTCGTTGCTGAGCGGCCAGATAATCGCCCAGCCAAATACGTTGCCAAGTGGCCGCAGTCGATACGTGACGGTGAGCAATACACCAAAATTGCCGCCTGTGCCGCCGCGCATGGCCCACCACAGGTCAGCATTCTGGCGCGCGGTTGCGGTCACGATGCTGCCATCGGAAAGCATGACGCGCATGGATTCCACGTTGTCGCAATTCATCCCATAGGTGACCGATGTGAAGCCATAGCCACCGCCCTGCACATAGCCGCCAATGCAGACGTCGTCGCACTCGCCCCCCGGAACGTGCAGGCCATAGGGCGCTAACGCTGCGCGGAAGTTTCCGAAGTTACATCCGCTTCCCACCGTCGCCGCTGGCATCTGGGGGTGAATGTAGACGCCGTTCAAGTTACTAACGTCAATCAAAACGCCGGCCCCCGCTGAAAAACCCGCCGTACAGTGCCCCCCCGAGCGCACGGTAAATGGCGAGCTACCTTGCAGAGCGAGCTGCAACGCAACCGCGACGTCGCTCTCAACCAGGCAATAAATAATCATCGACGGGTGGGCGTCGAACACCGGGTTAAACAGCATGCGATCCGCGTTGTAAGCGGGGTCACTAGGTAGAACGATGTAGCCCTGAAGTTGCGTCTGCGCGGCCTTGACTTGCGCTCGCGATAGGCCAAAACAAGAAAAATCCCTGTCTGGGCGCCTATCCCAATCGACAAAGCGAACCCGGTCTTTATTGCGCTTTGCTGAATAATTGTGTGCCATCGCTTGCTCGATTTACCAAAAATCCGGAAAATACATTGTATGGTTAGAAGTTACCCATCGCGCCGCCTCTGTCGGTCGCTCGTGTTGAGCGAGGAATCGGCTTTGCCATGTTCGCTTCGTCGTCTCACATGACTCCACCGTTCGCGTTGACGCAGCGCCTCGCAGTCTCGTTGCCGCCGTCGTTGCCGTCCATTGCTCATCTGGTGCCGTCGGAAATCCTGTTGCACGCGCTGGATCGTTCGCTTGGCGCCAGTGTCTCGCTGATTGGACCCGATCTGCGCTTTGTGTACGTCAACGAGGCGTTTGCCAAGTCATTCGCCACAACCCCCGAAGCGTTGCTCGGCGAGTCGCTGTACGCGTTGTATGGCCCGGATCATGTGACGGAGTTCAAGCCGTACGTCGACCGCGCAATGGCGGGCGAAACCGTGGCGTACGAGCGTCGATCAAAAGTCGCTATGAGCGACGGTATCTGGTTCACGGTTGCGCTGACGCCCTGGCGAGATGCGTCCGGAGCGGTGATCGGCCTCATGTCCTGTTCGATGAAGGTACATGAATTAAAGCTCTCGTCGGATGCGTTGCGCGCCGCCAATGAACGGCTGTCATCACACATGGACAATAGTCCGCTCACGGTTTTTGAACTGGACGAAAACCTGCGGGTCGCACGCTGCTCCTCTCGCGTATCTGTGATGCTCGGGCTCGATCCCTCCCTGCTCGTTGGTCAGGCGCTTTTTGATGTGCCGACTATTGCCAATGGCAACGAGACGCTGGTGGCTGCGTTTGCGCGGTTGACGTCGGGAGCAGAATCGAGCAATCGGGTTGAAGCGAGGATGACTCACAGCGATGGTCACACGGTCTATTGTGACTGGTTTAATTCGGCGCTAACTGATGTGACCGGTAAGGTCACGTCAGTTCAGGCGCTGGTGCAGGACGTGTCAGCGCGCGTGGAGGCGGCGGAACAGTTGCTGCACATCGCCACGCACGACACGCTTACCGGCCTTGCCAATCGTCGCATGCTGACTGAGCGTTTGTCGCATGCGTTAACGCGTGCCGAGCGAACAGGCGAGGCCGTCGCGCTCTTGTTCATTGACCTTGACGGTTTCAAACGCGTGAACGATTTGCACGGCCATGCTGCGGGTGATGAGTTGTTGAAGGAGGTTGCCAACCGGTTGCGAAACGTTGCGCGAGCCACTGATTTCGTTGCACGTCTGGGCGGCGACGAGTTTGTGCTTTTGCTGGACGCTGACGTGCATCCCGGATCGCCTGCAGTATTGGCTGAGCGCGTGTTTGACGCGCTGTCGCGGCCGTGCCAATTCGAAGGTGGGGATGCCGTAATCGGTGCATCGATTGGTGTCGCCATGCATCCGCCGCTTTCGAACCTTGCTGCTGATTTGATACGTCGCGCCGACGCGGCGATGTATGAGGCAAAGAGTGCAGGTAAGGGCGTGGTTCGTTACGCCACAGAGTGATTGCGACGAGTTAACCCAGCGGTTTCGGTGCGGACCACTTCCAGCGACTTTCTTGCAATCCAAGAACGGTATTCGGGTATTCAAAGCGCCCCAGCGAACCGTTATAGCGAGCGAGTGCGCGCACGACGTCACCTTTTTCGATGTCCAGATAGTGCCGCAAAATCACGCAGCCGTAGCGCAAATTGGTGCGCAAGTGAAACAGGTTGTGCTGCGGCGTTCCGATCAGCTTTACCCAGAACGGCATCACTTGCATAAAGCCGCGTGCTGACGCAGACGAAATCGCATATTTTCGGAATGCGCTTTCGTGATTGATTACCGCCAGCACCAGTTGTGGGTCAAGCCCGGCGCGACTGGCTTCGTATTGCACCGTCACCAGAAATTCGTTTCGTTGTTCGCTGTCAGGCATACGCTTCGCAAGGCGTGATGACATTTCGGCCAGCCACGCTTGGACTTCTTTTGGATCGCCGATCAAGCGCTGCGCGCTACGGTCTGCAATGGCCGAAGCGAGCGTCGTTTGCACGCTCAGAGAGAGCTTTTCTTCGGCTTGAGCACCAGCGTGCAACGCACCGCTGACGAGCAAGATTAATGAAGCGATAACGACGCGAAGTTTCACTAATTCATTCACAGACTATAGGAGCGGCACAAGGAACGAATGGTTCGATGCGACACGCTTTTTTGTGATGTTGCCAACGATTTTTGCGATTTCGCCACGCCTACAAACGCCGTTAGGCCAATGTATTGACGACGAATGCTTCAATCTCGGCTAGTGGCACCTTTGTCGCCGCCGTATCGCGACGCGCTTGGTACTCGACCATGCCTTCCTTTAATCCGCGATCACCGACAGTGATGCGGTGCGGAATCCCGATCAATTCCAGTTCGGCGAACATCACACCAGGGCGCTCGCCGCGATCATCGAGCGCTACATCTACGCCCGCCGCTGTGAGCGATGTGTAGAGGGAATCCGCCGCCGCCTTTACCTCCGCGCTGCGGTCATAGCCGAGCGCTGCAATTACGACCGTAAATGGTGCCATCGCCTGCGGCCAAATGATGCCCTTTTCGTCGTGATTCTGTTCAATCGCAGCGGCCACGACACGCGTAATGCCGATACCGTAGCAGCCCATTTCCATGACCTGTTCTTTTTGATCCTTGTCGAGGAATTTCGCGCCGAGTTTGGCGGAATACGCCTGACCCAGCGCAAATACGTGACCCACTTCGATGCCGCGACGAAGCTTCAGAACGCCTTTGCCGTCGGGCGACGTGTCACCATCGACGACGTTGCGAATATCGGCGACAACATCAGGCTCAGGGCAATCGCGGCCCCAGTTTCCGCCCGTCACGTGATAACCGGATTCGTTGGCCCCGCATACGAAATCGGCCATCGCTGCTGCGGTACGATCTGCCACCACGATGACTTTCGCGGGGTGCGCATTGCCGTGCCGTGGCACTGGGCCGCAGTAGCCGGGCTCCACACCTAGATGTGCTTCAATTTCGTCCGGCGTCGCTGGCCGGTAATTGGCGAGTGCTGGCACTTTACCCAGCTTGATTTCGTTGACCATATGATCGGCGCGCAACACGCAGAGCACGAAACCCGCATCGCTCATATACATCATCGCTTTGAGCTGTTTCTCCAGCGGCAAACTCAGGAATGTACTGACGTCTTCGCAGGTCTTCTTCCCCGGCGTGTGCACCAGCTCCAGCGCTTTGCTGGATGCGGCTCGCGCTTCCGCAGGCACAACGCCTTCCGCCATCTCCAGATTCGCTGCATATTCCGAATCAGGGCAGTACGCAATCACATCTTCGCCACTCTCGGCCAACACCTGAAATTCATGAGACGCGAAGCCGCCGATGTTGCCGGTGTCGGCATTCACCGCACGAAACTCAAGCCCCAATCGCGTGAAAACTTTGCTGTAAGCGTCGTACATGCCCTGATAACTTTTCATCAAAGCAGCTTTGTCGACGTCGAACGAATACGCATCCTTCATGATGAACTCTCGCGAGCGCATCACGCCAAAACGCGGCCGTCGCTCATCGCGGAATTTGGTTTGAATGTGATAGAAATTTTTCGGCAACTGACGCCATGAGCGCAGCTCCTGCCGTGCGATGTCAGTGATCACTTCCTCCGACGTTGGCTGCACGATAAAGTCGCGATCATGACGATCCTTGATTCGCATCATCTCTGGGCCCATCTTGTCCCAGCGGCCTGATTCCTGCCACAGTTCCGCTGGTTGAATGACTGGCATCAGAAGCTCCACCGCGCCCGCAGCGTTCATCTCTTCGCGCACGATGTTTTCGACCTTGCGCAACACGCGTACGCCGAGTGGCATCCACGTGTAGATACCCGCGCCGAGCTTTTTGATCATTCCGGCGCGCATCATCAACTGGTGCGAGACGATTTCCGCGTCGGCGGGCGCTTCTTTGGTAGTGGAGAGGAAAAAGTTGCTGAGTTTCATTTTTTCGTGACGGTAAGGGTGGCGCGCGACGAGAGTCGCTGCATAGCTGCTAATTTTCGCCTATTCTCACGGGATGCAAGATTTCACCCCTGTTCGCGTTGAGTCTCCGCCATCTGGCGTTGCCTCAATCCCGCTCGTTTTCGACTCGCCACACAGCGGGAGAAACTACCCTGATGATTTCGATTACGCCTGCGACTTCACGCATTTGCGCAAGGCTGAAGACACCGATGTTGATGATCTGTACGGCTTCGCTCCGGCATTGGGCGCAACGCTCGTAAGTGCCGAATTTCCGCGTAGTTATGTGGATCCAAACCGTCGTGTTGAAGACATCGATATCAGCATGATTGACGGCCAATGGCCGGGACTCGTGGATTTATCGCCGAAGACGCAGTCGGGCATTGGTCTGATCTGGCGGCTGCTTGACGACAAGTCGCTGATTTATGCGCGTAAATTAAGCGTTGCTGAGGTCTCGCGCCGCATAGAGCAATGCCATGCGAGCTACTGGGCGGCGGTTACCCACGCCATCGATTCGGCGCACGCGACGCATGGCCGAGTAGTGCATGTCAATTGCCACTCGATGCCTGCAGTGGCCGGAACAAATTCCTGGGTGAAGACGGGTACGGCGTATGCCGATGTTGTGCTCGGCGATCGCGACGGCAGCACTTGTGCACCTGAAATGACTGCGCTGCTGGCGGGTGCTTTTCGTGCTGAAGGCTTAAGCGTGAAGATCAACGACCCGTACAAGGGCGTTGAGCTGGTCAAACGGTTTGGCCGCCCCAACGAAAACCGTCACAGCATCCAGATTGAACTCAACCGCAAGCTTTATATGAACGAAGCGACGCGGGAGCGAAATGCCAACTACGAAGTGCTGAAGGCGTCGCTCGAAAAGGTGATGGGCGAGCTCGCTGTTTTTGCGACGAGCGGCTGCTGATCTTGTAACTGTGGGAGCGGCTTTGCCGCGATGGAAAGCGAATCACAGCATTCGCGGCGAAGCCGCTCCCACATGGACGGCGTTACGACCGATTCGCGCCACTCCTACAATTGCGGCATGCAGTTTCATCTCCCCGACCCGCGCGCCTTTCCGATTTACGACAGCGCGCAACCAAATCCCCTGATTGATCTGGCGCTTGCCTCGCTCGCCACTGAGTTGGGAGTCATTCAGGAAAAGCGCGACAACGAATTGCGTGAACGGCTTGCGACACTGCTGCTTTCGGGCAACATTGTTGAGATCGCGGACGCGCTTGAGCGCTCGCCGACGCACGCGGTTCTGCGCCACATCACCCGCACTCTGGCGGGCGCTCATGTTGACGCGGGACACGCGCGCGGCGATGCGGCTCTGCCATCGACCGTATTCGCGATTCCTCTGGTCATCGTGGCGGCTAATAGCGGCCCGTTAAATGTGCCCGGCGCGCTACCGAATATCGATGAAATCACAACACTCATGAAGGGGAACGGCGCGCTGCGCGGCAACGAAAATTTTGTGCTTTCGAACGCGATGGCCCCTGCCAGCGCAATGGCGCTAGAAAAATTACCCGCTACGCTTGGCTGGTGGTCGGCTGCGTCTGGCGCACCTATCGCCATCGAAAAAGCATCGCTTCCCGTCCCTGCCAATCAGGAAAGCGTATTTCTGCGCTTTCTCGTTGGTACGGCGCTTGCAGGCCCCGGCGTCGATCTGCTCACGGCGAACGACACCGGCAAATGGGGCATGCCGTTCACGCAGGCGTTCGCGAAACAACTGGGCGGTGGCACGTTGTCGTTGCTTGCCATGCCGAGACCACCGCGCTCGCCGTTGGCCGCACTGATGCAGGGCAGGGCGGCACAACGCGAAGTGTCGATGCAACTGTTTGCCACCAACGCCATCCGAAAATTTCGGGCGAGCGTAGGCGAACCGGAAGCCGTGATCTCGGCGCATCGCACGGCTGGCGGCGGTGAGGTGCGCCTGTCGCTGTCAAATTCGTTCGATGAAAAAGGTGCCGAAGGATTTCGCGCGGAACTTCAGGCGACCGACCGTGCCCAAGACGTGGCGGTTTTGATGGCGGACTTGCTGCGCGAATGCAACGTGGAGTCAGTAGCTGTGTTGGCAGACGTGTTTCCTGACATCGATTCTGAGAGCAAATTGCCGATGCTGTTCCGGGCTGATGCACTCGAAGGTGCGGCAGAAAAAGCGCTTGGCTCGATCCATTTGCACTAAGTTTGTTTCAACAACTTTTTAATGAAACCACCATTCTGTGGGGGCTGAAGTGCGTTATTTTAGAAAGTCGATAATAACTAAATATCTCGTCTAGGCTCAATGAAATGGTCTTTTTAGCAAAAAGCTATACCGCTGTCTGACTTCAATAAGCCGTATTTCGTCCCCGCCGCTCGTACTTCGTCGCAGCCATCGTCCGCCGCACGGACGCCACCCACCTACTTCGACTTTGCCATGAACCCTCTCGCTCTGTTCCCTTCCCGCCGCAGTGCTTATGTCACCGGCTTTCTGGTTTGCGCGGGACTGATCGCCTATGCGCTTTACCTGCAATATGTGCAGATGCTGGAGCCGTGTCCAATGTGCTGGTTTCAGCGCGTGGCGGTGGTCGCTTTGGGGCTCGCTTTTCTGCTCGGCGCGGTGATGAATCCGGGCAAGTCAGGTGCCAGGTTGGTTGCATGGCTCGCTCTGCTGACCGGAGGCGGCGGTGCGGCGCTGGCGGCGCGCCATCTCTACATTCAATCCTTGCCGGGGGATGCCTTGCCGAGCTGCGGCATGGGCATCACTTATATGCTCGAATCGCTGCCGTTTTTGGACGTTTTTGCTCGGGCGCTCAAAGGCAGCGTTGAGTGCAACAAAATTGATCTCATCCTGGGTTTACCGATCCCGGCGTGGACTTTGCTCTTTTTCATACTCGCCGTTACCGCGGCTTTTATGCTCGTCAACCATCGTGCCCAAAAGGCGTAAGCGATTCACTTCTTTATGAAAAATTTCCTGTTGGCTGCTCTCGCGATTTCTGTGTTTCCGTTGGCGCTCAATGCCCAACCCCTCAATCCCCCGGCCACACCTGTGCGTCCCGTGACCGACACGGTTCACGGCATGACCCTGACCGATCCGTACCGCTGGCTTGAGGATAATAAAAACGAGGCGGTGATCAAGTGGACGCGCGCGCAGCACGACGCAGCGCTGGCGTGGCTCGCCAAAAACGCGCCCGAAGTGCCCGGTCTCAAAGACGAATTGACGCGCTATACCGATCGCACCATCACCTCGCCACCATCGTTTAAAAAAGGGCGCGAATTTTTCACGCGCAAAGTGAAAGGTGAGGCGCAAGCCAAGCTCTACACCCGACTAGACGGCAAAGAAGTGCTGCTGTTCGACCC
>JBDSYI010000264.1:0-3977 GCA_039925745.1 Casimicrobium sp.
TTCAAGCTCTGCCCCTTCTCGTACCACCAGAGCGGTTTTGGGTGAAAGATCGGCGAGGGCTTCCATAGCGTGGCGGGCCCGGTCCAGCGCCAGGTGTTCGAGCGCGTGGCCGAGACTGAACAGCACCAGCAGCAACGCGCCCTCGGCCCATTGCCCCAAGGCAGCGGCACCCGCTGCGGCCACGATCATCAGTACGTCGATGTCGAATTGCCGCTCGCGCAGGCTCTGCCAGGCGTCGCGCATCGCGTAGTAGCCGCCAATGACCAGCGAGGTCGCCAGGAGTCCCACGGAAAGAATGTGGGCGTCGGACCGCAGGCCGACCAACCACCCGGCGAGCAGCAGTGCGCCCGCCACAGCGCTCACGATCAGTTCGCGGTATCGTGCGTGCCATGGGGCCTCGTGGTGCGGCTCCAATACGCCATAGCCCAGCGCTTTGAGGCGCTGCACGATGGCCTTGCGTGACACCTTCTCGCCGTCGTACTCCAGGCGCATCCGTTCGGCCGCATAGCTGACCGAGGCTTCGAGCACGCCCTCCAGACGCAGCAACGCATGTTCGATCACGGTGGCGCAGGTCGAACAGTCCATGCCATCGACGCGCATCAGCTCGTGCTGGTAGCGCGCGCTCAACTGGGTACCGGCCGCATGGGCCATGCCGCGAACCTGCGGCAGGCTGGTGCGGGTGGGGTCGTAATGCAGACACAGGATCGACATCCCGTCCTGCTGCACAACGTGCACTTTCTCCAGACCCTGCGCCTGCAAGGTGTCTGCCAGGCGCTCGACGCACGCATCCCGCGCGTCCGGAATACCAGGGAGCACGAGTGCTAAACGCATGGCGAGCTTTTCAGTCATTCAAGAACCCGCTGCGGGCGCGGCGGTCGCCAGAGCGGGGCGGTTGAGCCAGCCCCGGCTGATCCCTCGCGTTCGTCAGCGCACGGGTCACGGCGTCAACGCAATCTTTAACACACCATCGCGCTGGTGGCTAAACAGGTCATACGCCGCCTCAATGTCGTCAAGCTTGAAGCGGTGCGTCACCATCGCGCCGAGGTCTACGCGGCCGCTCTCGATCACCGACATCAGCCGACGCATACGCTCCTTGCCGCCGGGGCACAGCGTCGTGATGATGCGGTTGTCGCCAAGTCCGGCGGCGAACGCGCTGAGCGGAATCGTCAGATCGGTGGAGTACACGCCCAGGCTTGACAACGTGCCGCCTGGGCGCAGGACGCGAAGCGCGGCTTCAAACGTCGCCTGCGTGCCGAGTGCTTCGATGGCGACATCGACGCCGCGGCCACCCGTCAGGCGGAGAATTTCCTCGACCGGGTCGACCTTACTGCTATCGATCATGTGGTCGGCACCCATCCGACCCGACATCGCCAGGCGGTCAGGCAGCCTGTCTACGCCGATGACCACGCTGGCACCGCTTAACTTGGCGCCCGCCGTGGCACATAGACCGATTGGGCCCTGCGCGAATACTGCAACCACGTCACCGATGCGGATGCCAGCACTCTCGGCACCGCTAAACCCGGTGGACATGATGTCCGGGCACATCAACACCTGCTCGTCGCTCAGGCCGTCCGGTACCGGCGCCAGGTTCGCCATCGCGTCGGGCACCAGTACGTATTCGGCCTGGCAACCGTCGATGGTGTTGCCAAACTTCCAGCCGCCCATCGACTTGAAGCCGTGTGGTGTGCCGGCACCGTCCTGCGAGCCCTGGCCACACAGGCAGGCGTTGCTCCAGCCGCTTGGGGTAATGGCGCCCGCAATCACGCGCTGACCTTCACGGTAGCCCGTCACCGCCGAACCGAGCTTTTCGATCACGCCCACGGGCTCGTGGCCGATGGTCAGCCCTTTGGCAACGGGATACTCGCCTTTGAGGATGTGCACATCAGTGCCACAGATCGTCGTAGTCGTCACCCGCATCAAGGCATCGAGCGGGCCGACGTCGGGAATAGGTTTATCGCCGATTTCGATGCGCCCAGGTTCCACGAATATGGCGGCTTTCATCTTGGTCATTACTTTCTCCGATTGATTAAGATTCGACCGCAGGCGCACGCCGGGTGGGTCGACGGGGTGAGGAAGATGTGACTTCCGGGGTCGAGGAGATCAGTAGCTGCTCGACCAATAATAAATGTCATACGCTCTCGCCTTTATGATCTCGATCAAGCTGGCGCGCCTTCTTGCCGATGGTGTGGCGAACGAAATCGCCAACGTGATCGTGGCAGCCTTTGCTACATCGTTTGGGAGCACCAATCGACGTGACGGAGCTCCACAAGTGTTGTGGTGGCACGCGCGGCACATCGCCCGGTCGAAGGATGCGCCGATATCTCCGTCGGGCTCAATCAATCCGTCTCTGACGTGAATGTCGGCGGTTGCGGCAACTCCATCACATAATCCGTAGCAATGTCGGCACCAACGCGACTGTCCCGACCCGTGGCGCTAGCGCGCTCTTCGGTGCCGGATGAATCGCTGTCGGTCGCAGTGTCAATGATCAGCGACCCGAGTAGATCGACGTGTTCGCCTTCACCCCTTATGCTGTGTTCGCCATGCACGTCGTTGTCGCTATCACTGATGTCGCTCGGGCCGAGGGCATTGACGTCGTTGCCAGGTGCGTACTTTGTGGCGCGTACGCCACCCAGGATGCTGCTGTTCAGCATGTATTTGCTGCTGTTCGACATTCATTCGTTTGCGTTGGCGGTGATGTTTTTGAATCAGATTTCGGGCCTTGAAGTGCAGCTTGGCAGCGCACGAACCGAGTTGTGCAGGTGTCGTGACGAGGCGGCCATCGACCGCTACATCGACTAGTATGATGAAGCGTTCGGCGACCATCGCCACTGCCGTCACTGTCGAAAAGACGATCACGATTCTCGCGCCGCTTACTATTTCACAGCCTCACCGCACGCTGCCGAACAGACTCCAATTTAATAGGCGTTCGGTATTCGTACTCCAACAAACCCAAACCGCTCCATTCGCGCAATGTACTCAAACGCGATGGATGACGATTCACTCATGCAGGGCAATTTTTTTCGAAGATTCGTGCGTTTCTTGATTGGCATCCATTCAAGATGAATAAATACTATTACGTAGCTGCGACTTATGACTGGCGAAGCTTGCCGCGAGTGCATGGCCACACGCTCGCCGCAGCCGCATGTCGTTGCGACAACCGTTGGTTCATTTCCTCTTCTTCGCGATGATCCACACCACGAGACCGACGATCACCAGGACGAGCAAGATCACAAGCCATATCCCGCCGTATCCACCGCCCATCCAGTTGGAGCCGTACCCCTCCATCATTCCGGGGCCCATGCCGTAACCACCTTGCGACTGGGCCAGCGCGTCTGACGCAGCAATTGATCCGCCCGCCAAAATGGCTGCTCCGAAAGTCTTGGGAAAGTGGGTGTGTTTCATGAAAATCATCCGATCAGGGTTAAACGGGAAAACCGGACTTACTCCGAGTGAAGGATTGGAAGTGGTAAGCGTTATTGAAGCAGGTTCGCTGGCCCTGATCTGTGCGGCAGAACACGCTGGTGGACGGGTACTGCTGCTGTCGCGCGCGCTCGGCTGCAATCGATGAGCCTACGTCGGTTGTCAGCTAGGCCGCCACGTGGGATTCACGGCTCGGCCAGCGCTTCGTAGCCTGCGGTGACGTCGAATAGCTCTTCGTCGATCAAGCCCTGGCGCAGCCGGCGAAAGCGGCCACGCAGCTGTTCGAGCAGCTCCATGATGTTGCGGTCGGCGCGCTCCATGGCCGCCAGCCGGCTGGCGTTTTCGCTGGCCAGCGATTCGGCGCAGGCGCGGAACAGCGAGATGAATAAATACTCGCGGATCAGTGCCCGCAGAGTCGTTGCGTCGTGCCCGAGAACTTCGGGCCAGCCCACTTTGCGAGGCCAGGGCTGCGCCGTCAGACTCAGCTGCCAGGCGGCATCGAGTGGCAAAAGGCGCTGACCGACTGGCTCATACAGCGAAGCGGCCAGCGGTCGGTT
>JBDSYI010000265.1:0-4929 GCA_039925745.1 Casimicrobium sp.
TCACCGCCAAGACCTTGCGGACCCACGCCCAATAAGTTAACGGCCTTGGACAGCGCGGCTTCCAGCGCCGCGCCATCGGGGTCGCTACATGCCGAACCCAGCGGACGGGTCGCGGCACGCTTGGCCAGATGCACGCACAAATCAGACGTACCTCCAACGCCGACACCCACGATAGTTGGCGGGCAAGTTTTGCCACCGGCGGCAATCACGCAGTCAACAACGAAACGCTTGATCGCGTCAATGCCTTCGGCAGGAATCGCCATGCGCAAAAACGAATTATTCTCAGAACCGCTACCCTTCGGAATCATTTCAATCTCGACCGTCTCCGCACGCTCGTCAAACTCAAAATGAATGACGGGAACGTCGATGCCGCCGCTGGTGTGTTCGTTCTTGCGCGTCAGCGGATGAACGACCGAAGAGCGCAGCGGGTGCTCTTGCGTGGCGCGCGTACAACCGCGCACCAGCGCTGCTTTCAGCGCCGCACCGTCAAAGCTCACGTTGGAGCCGATGAATACGTTGTAGATCGGAATGCCCGTGTCCTGACACAACAAATTATCGGTCTGCTCGGCGACGGTGATGTTGGTCACCATCGTTCGCAGCACCGACTTTGCGGTGTTGTCGGTCTCCTGCGCCTGCAAGCGTGCCATGCCTTCCTTGATGTCGGGCGGCAGTGATTTGAGCGCGCGGATGTAGAGCGTTTTAGCGGCCTCTTCAACCGCGGTCAGATCAAGTTTCATAACTTACTGCTGCTGAATCTTTCGTTCGCGAACAATCTTGGTCCAGGTCGCGCTTTCTGCACGAATGGCGTCCGCGAGCTGACTTGGCGTATTGGCCACTGGCACCATGCCGACAGCGAGCAATCGCTGCTTCATATCGTCGGTGCGAAGGGCCTTAGCAGAGTCGCGCTGGATTTTGTCGACGATGTCTTTCGACGTTCCGGCCGGCGCGAACAATCCAAACCACCCGACGTTCACAAAACCGGGCAAACCGGCCTCGGCAACTGTCGGAATATCCGGTGCAGCGGGGCTGCGTTCGGCGCTGGTGACCCCGAGGGCTTTAATCTTGCCGCTCTTGATGAACGGGAGCATCGCCGCGAGATTGCCAGCCATCATCTCGACGCTGCCGCCGGCCACGTCAATCAACGCTTGCGACTCACCTTTGTAAGGCACATGCTTGAGATCGATGCCAGCGCTGTAGACAAAGTTCTCGCCCGCCATATGAACCTGGCTTCCAACTCCCGAGGAACCAAAGTTCAGCACGCCAGGCTTGGCCTTCGCCAGAGCGATGAACTCAGTCACATTCTTCGCCGCGACGTTCGGACCGACCACCACCACCATCGGGCCTGAAGCGACGTTGGTAATGGGCACCAAATCGTTCATGGCATCAAACGGCATCTTGGCGTAGATATGCGGGTTGACGGTCAAGATCGAACCCGAGGCCATCAACAGAGAGAGGCCATCGTTCGGCGACTTGGCGACGTCGTTAGCGCCAATATTTCCAGCCGCACCCACCTTGTTTTCAACGATAACGGTCTGACCCCAGGCTTCTTGCAGCCGCTGAGCCAGAAGGCGCGCTACGACGTCGGTCGTGCCGCCGGCAGAAAATGGCACCACAATGCGCACCGTTTTGGCGGGCCATGCCTGCGCAAACGCGCTACTACACGCCAGTGTCGTCGCTACGGTTAGCGCAACGGTCAGCGCACTCTTTACAAAATTCCTGCGAATCATTTGGACTCCTCTTTGTTTTATTTAAACCATCATTAGCGCAGCTAGGAGGCATCCAACCGACAGGGTTGTCCCCACCATTGCCACAATCCAGCCAGCGCGTATTCCGCGCCACGGCGCAAATTCAATCAGCAACAGTCGGACGCCACCAATCAAATGAGCGGCGAGCAAACACACCAGCCCCCACTCGGCAAACTTGAATAGCGCGGTGTCCGTCCAGCGCAAGAACGACTCAAGCGCGACCTCGCCCTGAAGGCTTCGCGACAACGCCCAGAAATGCACAGGCATGAACAGCGCGAGGCCCACGCCCGACAACCGATGCACCACGAACGCCCAATAGCCGGGCATGCCGCGCGCACGAAAGTCATTGCGTCGGACTGCGTTTGCGCTACCCGCCATACAGCCCCCACACTGCTGAGAGCCCAGCAAAGACAAGTGCCGCCGCAAATAGGGACAGCAGCACATTCAGCGAGCGGCCTCGCCACTGCAACCACTCTTCGGCAATTCGAGCCAGACCGATCGGTGCATGAATTGCAGCGCTCAAAACAAACAACGCGTAGAACGCAGCGAATGTGAAGTTCCCGCGCGTTCGGCCAAGAATTTCCGCGCCCGTCAATCCGCCGCGCACCGCATACAGAATGGTCACGATATGAACGACTACGCACAGCGCCAGCACCATCGCGCTGATGCGCTGGGCATACCAAAGTTTGGCCTGAGTAGCCGCGCTCAATCGAGTTCTCCGCGAATGGCTGCACGAGCGGTAATGCGTTTCAGACCGCTGATGCCGAGCGTCGGCGCGATGCCTTTCGGGCAACGCTCAGAACAACTCGTATGGGTGTGGCAAGCGTGACACCCGGCGTCGCCTGCGACGGCTTGCAAGCGCTCACGTCCGGCCACGTCGCGCTCATCATTCACCAGCGTCCATGCGCGATTAAGTGCCGCTGGGCCGAGATAATCGGGTCGCCACGTCACGGTGTCGCAGGAGGCGTAACAAACGGCGCAGCCAATACATTCAATGCCCGCATCCGCCGCTTTACGCGCTGGTGAGCTTGGCGATACGTTCGCGAAGTTCTGATGCCGTGTGCGTTCGCCGCGAAATTGACCTTTTGCACCGGCCCATTTGTCAAAAAACGTCGACATGTCGGTCGCGAGATCTTTGACGACCGGCAAATTGGATAGCGGCGCGAGCTCAAGCGCACCATTGACTGCCACCTTCGACACATGCGTGCGACAGGTCCAGCGCGCCACGCCGTTCACCGTCATGGCGCACGAGCCACACATGCCGACGCGACACGAAAAGCGATAGCTCAGGCCAGGGTCAATCGTGCGTTGAACGTACGTCACCACATCGAGGACCGTCTGGCTATCGAGGCGCGGTACGTCATAGCTGACGAATTGACCGTCCGCCTGTCCGCGCCAGATGCTTACTTTCAATGTCTCGGTATTCAACATGCAAACATTATCGGCCAGTCAATCGCATAGTAAAAGCGATTAATAGTTCTTTCATAAGAAAGAAAAACTAAGCAATTGGACGTAAAACTGCCCTATGCCGTCTATTCGTATCCTCAAAACTTTCCTCGTCGTCGCCCGCACAGGCAGCTTCGCGGCCGCAGGAGGCGAAGTCGGACTGACGCCAGCCGCCGTTGGATTGCAGGTGCGGTCGCTGGAGGACGACATCGGACGCAAACTGTTCGATCGCGTGGGTAGATCAATCGTTCTCAACACGCAAGGACGTGAATTAGTGCCCGCCGCACTGGATCTGGTGAGCAGTTATGAGGCGCTGTCCGCTTCCGCCACCGACGGACTTGCCGGAACGGTTGTCATGGGCGCGCTGGTTTCGGCGCTGATGGGCGCATTTTCTGGCGCGCTGTGGCAGATGAAGCGCGACTATCCTGCGCTCGATATCAAGCTCTTCTCGGGCATGTCGGCTGATTTTGTGACGCGCGTGGAGCGTGGCGAGCTCGACGCGGCCGTGACGACGCTACCGCCGCGCGTGCTGCCAGCGGCGCTCAAATGGACATCGCTTTATTCCGAACCGATGGTGCTCATCGTGCCGACGCGGCCGCACTTTGATCTGACGGATGATCCGTTTGAGCTTTTACGCAGCGCGCCGTTTTTACGGTTTGACCGCTCAACCTGGACGGGTGACCTAGTGACGCGCGTACTCGCGCGGGCGCGCGTCGTCGTGAACGAAGGGCTCGAAGTGAACTCGGTTGAAGCGATCGTGGCGTTGGTTCGTCAAGGCTACGGCGTGTCGATTGTGCCGAAGCTCGATAACGTGCAGTGGCAGCGCGACAGCCAGCTAAAAATCATCGATATTCCGGGCAACGCGCTGGAGCGGAAGGTCGGGTTGCTCGAACGAACCGATCATTCGCGCAAGCAATTCACGTCGGCGATCAAGGAACACTTCCGTTTCCATCGGCAAAAGTAACGCAATGCAGATATCAGCTTTTCGCCACAAGCACCGCTGTACTGGGGCTATCGGCAATAAAGTGTACTTGTCGATAGTTGCACTTTTTTCCATCTAGCCCCTGTGTATCCTGACTTCTATGAAAAAGCCGTTGGCAACCACTACGCCTTAAACTCGGCTACTCCGCCAAAACGCCGCGCCGAATCTGATCGAGCTCTATCGATTCGAACAGCGCTTTGAAGTTGCCCTCACCAAAACCCTGATTGCCTTTGCGCTGGATGATCTCGAAGAAGATCGGGCCAAACAGGTTTTGCGTGAAGATTTGCAGCAACATGCCTGAGTCTTCAGGCGCACCGTCCACCAGAATGTTCAATGCTTGCAGCTTGGCTACATCCTCGCCGTGGTTCGGAATGCGCGTTGGCAATTGCTCGTAATACGTTGCAGGTGTGGTCTGGAATGGCACTGATTTCTTGGTCAGCGCTTCCACCGTGGCATAGATGTCTTTGGCGCCAAACGCGACGTGCTGGATGCCTTCGCCGTGATAGGCGTGCAAATATTCCATGATCTGCGATTTGTCATCAGAGGACTCGTTGATGGGAATGCGAATCTTGCCGCAGGGACTGGTCATCGCCTTGCTCTTGAGACCCGTCAGTTTGCCTTCGATGTCGAAGTAGCGCACTTCTTTGAAATTAAAGAGGCGCTCGTAAAAGCTCGACCACTCGTCCATACGACCGCGATGCACGTTGTGCGTCAGGTGATCGAGATAGGTGAGCCCTGCGCCCTCGGGAACGCGCA
>JBDSYI010000266.1:0-16200 GCA_039925745.1 Casimicrobium sp.
GATATGCCGCTGCTGGTGCCCGGCGTTGGCGCGCAGGGCGGTGACATGAAGGCAACCGTCGCGGTCGGTCGCGATAGCAAAGGCGCGGGCCTCATCATTAACGCGTCGCGCTCGGTGATTTACGCGAGCGGCGGCGAAGATTTTGCGCACACGGCGCGCGGCGTGGTCGAGCAGATGATCGAAGACGGGGCGATGCCTTGAAGGTGCCTTTGAGGCTTACAGCTTTCTCGTAGAACGACCATTGCATAGGGGCTTGGTCTCTATTTGTATAGAAATCGACTTCACTGTTTTTCGGCGTTTAGCCCCTGAGTAATCTGGCTTTTGTGCGAAAGCTATATGTTTAGAACGATGAAAATAGTCATCATCAATAGCGTTCGCCCGTCGTGAAAATCCGTGAATTCATGACTTCGCGGGACACGCCGCTATTGCCGCGAGCCGAAGTCCGCATGCTGGTGAGCCATGTTTTGAAACGCAGCAGCGCCTGGCTGGTGGCTCACGATGACGAAGCCCTCTCACTCGACGACCACGCGCAGATTACGGCTTTGGCCGCACGCCGCGCGGCAGGCGAACCGATGGCCTATTTGCTGGGCGAGCGCGATTTTTATGGTCGAACCTTCCGCTGCTCACCAGCTGCGTTGATTCCACGACCAGAGACAGAGCACCTCGTGGAGCACGTGCTCACACTCGTGCAGTACCACGTTAAATCAGACATTCTTGATGTCGGCACCGGCACGGGCTGTATCGCGCTTACGCTTGCTCTCGAACTTCTAAATACCCAAATCACCGCGCTGGACGTTTCGCCCGATGCGTTGGCGTTGGCCCGAGAAAACGCAGAAATACTCGGTGCAAGCAATGTCGAATTCATTCAAAGCGACTGGTTTAGCGCCGTCGCGACCGACACAAGATTCGACTTGATCGTCAGCAATCCGCCCTACATCGTGCCCGGCGACGCGCACCTCACACAGGGCGACCTTCGATTCGAACCGGGCATCGCGCTCGCCGACACGGTCGATGGGTTGGGGAGCTACCGCCAACTCGCATCCGGAGCGATGAAGCATTTGAAAGCCGGCGGTTGGTTGGTGGTGGAGCACGGTTTCGATCAGGGCGCATCGGTGCCAGCGCTGATGAGCGCAACAGGTTTCTCAGAGGTGAGCACCCACTCTGATCTTGCCGGTCATCCGCGTGTCACCGCAGCGCGTCGACCCCGACAGGACGACCCCGAACGATGTTCGTAACTTCCAGTTCATAATGTCGCCAGCATTTTCTGCTGTTGTTTTATTTAGGATGTTTCGATGTTGCAAGAGTCAAATTTAGCCGCCGCGCAATCAGAGATTGATGCGCTGGTGCCAGAGACCAAATTAAACCGTCGTGGCTTTATCGTCACCACGCTTGGCGCTGGCTTTGCCGCGTCGGTGTTGCCGGTGTCAGCGCAAACCATCACGACCAGCGCCGATGGCTTGGTCGCGGGCGAAGTCAAAGTGCCGACCAAAGACGGCGACATGGTCGCGTATCGCGCGATGCCTGCCACCGGTTCAAACTTTCCGGTGGTGCTTGTTGTTCAGGAAATTTTTGGTGTACATGAGCACATCAAGGATGTTTGCCGTCGCTTCGCCAAGCTCGGTTACTTTGCGATTGCTGGTGAGCTATACGCACGACAAGGCGATGTTTCGAAGATGACCGATATTCCGAAAATCATCTCGGAGGTGGTTAACAAAGTGCCGGATTCACAGGTAATGTCGGATCTCGATGCTTGCGTCGCGTTCGCCAAAGCGTCGGGCAAAGCCAACACCAAAAAACTCGCGATCACAGGCTTCTGCTGGGGCGGTCGCATCACCTGGCTCTACGCCGCACACAACCAGAATGTCAAGGCAGGCGGCGCATGGTACGGGCGTCTCGTCGGTCCGACCAACGCGATGAACCCGAAAAACCCGATTGATCTCGTCGCCAAAATCAACGCAAAAGTGCTCGGACTCTACGGCGCCGCCGACTCGGGTATTTCGCTAGAAAGCGTCGAGCAGATGCGCGCCGCGCTCAAAGCGGCGGGCAAGCACAGCCCAATCATCACCTACCCGGACACACCTCACGCGTTTAATGCCGACTATCGTCCGAGCTACCGCAAGGCGGCCGCAGAAGATGCCTGGGGAAAATTGATTGCCTGGTTTAAAGCCAACGGTGTCGCCTGATCGGCAATCGTAGAACGCGGTGCTCGCGGGCACCGCGAGCTAGCTGTTGCGCTAGCTCAACTCGTTTGGTTTAACCCAAACCCAGTCCGAGCCCTCGCTCACCACGTCGCTCGCTTCGTAGCGACGTTGAGAGCCTTGCACTTCGTAGGTGACGCCCGCCTGATAGTCCGCAGCGCTCATGATCCATGACGCTCCCAGGATCGGACGCCCAAAAAATGCGCTTCGCAGCCGAATGGCCTTGAACGTTGCACTGGCCACCATGGTGGCTGCGTTATCGCGATAGAGGCCATGGCGGGATCGCAGGGTGCGCAACTCAACTGTGTCGACCTCACGCGAAAGCACCTGAAGGCCGATTTCAATGTGGCCAGCTGGCAGTTTAAGCAGACGCACGATGGTTGCGACTTGCCAGCCGGCGGCTGGCGCTTCCTCAGTCACCGCGACAATGTCACGCAACCGTAATCGCTGCGTCGACGTGTTCGGAACCACGCAGCGAAAACCCGTGTCGCTGCGGTCGCGCAAATGCCAAAACTGCAAATTCAAACGCGCAGCCTCAGGCGGCAAATCGCGTCGCAGCCGCTTCATGGTGGAATCTTTAAGCAGCCCCAGCGTTTCGATTTCCAGGGTATCGGCGTAGTCATAGCTATCGCCTTCAAGGCTGCCAGCCAACATACCCGGTTCGAACGAAATCGCCGTAGCTACTTTACCGACACTGTAGGTTGCAGCCACGCGACCGTGATCGTCATTGCGCGCGCTCGCCCGCGTCAGCGGCTTGAATTCGGGGTCAATCCGCAACACCGCACTGCGTAGTGAGAGCAGCGGATTTTGCGACAGCGATCCGCCAAGCGTCACATTACGACCACCGTCTTCGGATTCCACCTGATCGAGCCAAGCCAACGCGCGTGCATGAATGGGCGTCGTGTCACAGTACAAATATTGCCCGCCCTGCGGCACGGAATGCCGTGGCACTAGCCCATCCGAGCCCGCCAGATTGATAGCAAAGCCACTCTCGTTCGCTGGACGCGCAGTGAGCTTGAGATCATGGGTGAATTCTTCAATCTTCTTGTACAGCGCGTTGATCTGCGAGGGTGTGTAGCCACCCGCATTACCCAGCCGCAATAGCGCCAGCGCAGCAAACGCCCGCGCCGGATAGCTCGTCTGCCCACTTGCCGGGTCGGCAACGACCACGTGATCCACGCCGAGATCGCAGGCTTTGCGAAACACCTGATGCGTCTCGACCCAGATCGCGGGAATCCACTCTTCGTGCCGATACAACCGGTAGCGATAGGCCATCGCACGGAAGTAGAAGAAGCGAATCGCCACTCGCGCAAATTCCGAAGCTGAACGGCCCGCCACGGACGCCGTCTCGCGCATCAAAATTAACCGGTACGCGTCGGCAAAGCGCATCGCCCAGTCGTAGCCGGTATCCCACAAGCGCTCACGCAACGAATGCGATTGCAGCGACGCTGCCAGATAATCGCGCTCCAGGCGAATGGTCATCGCCTCAGTCCGCACGTCGAGTTCAAACAGCGGAACTGGATTTAATGCCTCCTGACTTTCGGCGTCACTATGGAACGACCGCAAGACGGCGCACACCGCATCTGACGCGCTAAAAATGTCATGATCCAGCGCTGCGACAAACTTTCTCGCACCACTGGCTGAACCCAGTGGGCGCGAATCGGTCAACTTTGTAAGCCAGCGGAGCATGTTTTCCGGTCTTTTTGAGCTTTCGCTCGCGCGATTGCAGTTGTTATCAAATCGTAGAATACCGCTCCATCCCTGCTGCGGCAAGCAAAAGCGGGCAACCCGCCACCACGGGCGGTTCTTCCTTCATCAATTGTCGCGATTTTTCACCTCGCTATGGATATCTTGTCATGAATATGGTTAAACCTTCAGTCATCGCAGCCGCCGTCCTTTTTACGTTCCTGAGCGGTGGCGCGATGGCGCAAACCGCCGCTACTGCGTCGCCAGCCTCAACTATGGGCGCGCCCGCCGCGCTCAAACTGATTGACCGCAAGGTCGGCGATGGCGCGCTGGCCGAAACTGGCTCCCCCGTCAATGTCCACTACACCGGCTATCTCTGGAACGCCACTGCACCCGACAATAAAGGCGCCAAGTTTGATTCCTCGATTGACCGCAAAGTGCCGTTTGGCTTCATCCTCGGCGCAGGTCGTGTGATCAAGGGCTGGGACGAAGGCGTCGTTGGCATGAAAGTCGGCGGTCAGCGCACGCTGATCATTCCACCGGACAAGGGTTATGGCGACCGCGGCGCGGGCGGAGCGATTCCTCCGAACGCCACGCTCGTATTCGACGTCGAGCTGATCTCTGTCATCGGTAAAACCGTGAACGCGTCCGGCGAGCCGTCGGCCTACGTCCCAGCTGCAAAAAAATAGGCGCTTAAAAATATGAAAAATCCAGGCGCTGTTGCCATTCATCGCGCAGATTATCGCGCCCCGGCGTTCTGGATTGATCGCGTCGATTTACAGTTTGACCTCGATGCCACCAACACGCGCGTGAGCTCCCTGCTCGCTCTGCGGCGCAACGCGCAACCGGGTGCCAGCGAGATATTGGTGCTCAATGGCGATGGCCTGACGCTTGAGTCAATCTTGCATAACGGGCATGCGTTGTCTGCTGCAGACTATCGTCTCGAATCGGATCGCCTGATGATCAATGCCAGCGCGTTGGCCTACGCGGGCGATACGAGCACGCTCAGCATCGTCACCCGATTTGATCCGACGGCCAACCTTGCGCTGGAAGGGCTCTACGTCACGAACGGCACTTTCTGCACCCAATGCGAAGCAGAAGGATTTCGGCGCATCACTTACTTCCCGGATCGCCCGGACGTTTTGTCGGAATATCGCGTCACAATTCGCGCCGACAAAGCGCAATTCCCGGTGCTGCTCTCGAACGGCAATCTCGTCTCTGAAGCAGCACTTGACGATGGTCGCCATGAAGCTGTCTGGCACGACCCTCACAAAAAGCCATCGTATCTGTTCGCGCTGGTTGCCGGAAAAATCGACAGGCTGACCGATCGTTTCGCCACCGCGTCAGGGCGTGACGTATTGCTCGAAATTTACTCGACAACAGCAAACCTGCCGCGCTGCGAGTGGGCGATGGAATGTCTCAAAGCCGCGATGCGCTGGGACGAAGCAGCGTATGGCCGCGAGTACGATCTTGATCGCTTCATGATCTACGCGGCGGATGATTTCAACATGGGTGCAATGGAAAACAAAGGGTTGAATATTTTCAATTCACGTTTTCTGCTGGCGGACAAGGACACGGCAACTGACGTCGATTTTCAAGTGGTCGACGCGATCGTAGCGCACGAATACTTTCACAACTGGAGCGGTAATCGCGTTACCTGCCGCGACTGGTTTCAGCTCTCGTTGAAGGAAGGTTTCACCGTCTTCCGCGAGCAACAATATTCAGCATTTCGCGGCTCCCCCGCCGTTGTTCGCATCGAAGAAACAGCTTTTATGCAGTCGCGCCAGTTCGCGCAGGACGCCGGTCCAATGGCGCATCCGATTCGACCCGACGAGTACGAGGCCATTGACAATTTCTATACGGTTACCGTGTATGAAAAGGGTGCCGAAGTCATCCGCATGTTGCACACACTGCTCGGTGCCGAAGCGTACAGAAAAGGCACTGATCTTTATTTCGCGCGACACGATGGTACCGCGGCCACCTGTGATGATTTTGTGGCCGCCATGGAAGCTGCGAGCGGCGCTGATCTCACGCAGTTCAAGCGCTGGTACAGCCAGGCGGGCACGCCAACCATCAAAGTCTCCGACGCCTTCGACGCCACGCTCAAGCGTTACTCGATGACTGTTGAGCAATCTGTTCCCGCTACGCCCGGACAGCCCAGCAAATTGCCGACGGTTATTCCGTTGTCGATGGCGCTAGTGCAGAGCGACGGATCGGTGTCGCACGCACAGGTGCTGAGCGTGACCGAAGCGCGGCAGACCTTTCACTTCGATGGCATCGAGAACAAACCCTTTCCATCGCTGCTGCGTGGCTTCTCAGCGCCGGTGAAAGTGTCGTTTGCATACGCAGATGATGAACTTGTAACGCTGGTTGCGAAAGACAGTGACGGCGTAGTTCGATGGCAAGCGCTGCGCGAGCTTTTCTTCCGTGCGTTTAATAGTGCGCAGCCGGGAGGGGCACCCGCGCTGCATCAAGCCGTCAACGCGCTGCTCGCTGATCGTCAGACCGACCCCGCATTGATCGCGCAAATGCTCACGCTTCCGAGCCACGCCGAGCTCGCGGACCGTGAGCCAGTGATCGATGCGCTGGCGATTGCTGACGCACGAGACGCGGTGATGATGGGCCTCGCGACTGCTAATTTTGCCGCGATGATTGGCCGATATGGCGTTGAGCGCGCTGCGTTGGCTGACGCCCTCTACTCAATGCACGCCGACGCGGTGGCGCATCGCTCGCTGGCCAACACCCTGCTGGCGTTGATCAACGTGACGGGTAGTGAAGCGGGTCAGGCGCTGGCGCTCATCGCATGGACTGACGCTGATAATTTGACCGACGTGATGGGAGCGATGGCTGCGCTGCGCGATCAGCCTTGCGCTGCGCGGGACACGATGTTCAGCGCGTTTCACGACCGCTGGTTAAACGATTTGTCGATGTTGAATCGCTGGTTCCAGATGGAAGCGGGCGCGACGCGGCCCGAAGGCGCGGCACTCGCACGGGTTCGCGAACTTCTGACGCATCCGAAATTTGATGGCAAAAATCCGAATCGCGTTCGCGCGGTTGTTTATGCGTTCGCAGATCATAACTGGCGGGGGTTTCACGCGGCTGACGGTGGGGGATACGCCTTCATTGCCGAGCAAATTCTGCGCTATGACGCGCAGAATCCGTCGCTTGCTGCGCGATTCTGCGACCCATTTTTGCGCTGGCACAAGTGCGCTGAGCCGCAACGCGGATTGCAAAAGGCGCAGCTCGAAAAGCTCGTCGCACTCACCTCGCTATCGCCAAATGTGCGCGAGTTGATTGAGAAGGCGTTGAAGGCGGGCACCGCCGCAGCATAGCCCTGGAACCACAGGTGCGCCAGCATCTGCGAAACATCTTCTGCGTCCGTCATTGCTGCGACCTAAAATCCGGGAATGAGCACTAAAGCCTACCCCTCCATCCGCATGCGCCGACTGCGTCGTGATGCGTTCAGCCGCAATATGGTTCGCGAGACGTCGCTGTCGGCCGCTAACCTGATCTGGCCTGTGTTCGTCATCGAGGGTGAGCAACGCACACAAGCGATTGCCTCGATGCCCGGCGTTGAGCGCGTCTCGATCGACATTCTGATCGAGCGTGCGCGCGAGGCGGCATCACTCGGGGTCGGCGCTATCGCCTTATTCCCCGTCATAGAGTCTGCCAAAACGCCGTTCGCCGAAGAGGCCTACAACGACAACGGACTCGTACCGCGAGCGGTGCGCGCGCTGAAAGCGGCTGCGCCCGATATCGGCATCATCACCGACGTCGCGCTCGATCCGTACACCTCGCACGGGCAGGACGGCATCATGGACGAAACCGGCTATTTGATCAACGACGAAACCGTCGCGGTGCTTGTAAAGCAGGCCTTGACCCACGCCAAAGCAGGTGCAGACTTTGTGGCGCCGTCGGACATGATGGATGGCCGCGTCGGCGCGATCCGACAGGGACTCGACGGTGCTGGTTTTATCCAGACCAAAATCATCGCGTATAGCGCTAAATTCGCGAGTGCCTTTTACGGCCCGTTCCGTGATGCGGTCGGTTCTGCAGGCAACCTCGGCAAGAGCAGCAAAGAGACGTACCAGCTTGATTTCGCCAACAGCGACGAGGCGATCCGCGAATGCGCGCTCGATGTTGAAGAAGGCGCAGACATGCTGATGGTGAAACCGGGCTTGCCGTATCTCGACGTTCTTGCGCGAGTCCGTGACGAGTTCAAAATGCCGGTCGCCGTCTATCAGGTGAGTGGCGAATTTGCGATGCTCAAAGCTGCGTCCGCCAACGGCTGGCTCGACTATAAAAAGTGTCTGATGGAAACGCTTATTTGTTTCCGCCGCGCGGGGGCTTCAGCGATTTTGACGTATGGCGCTATGGATGCCGCGCGCTGGATGAAGGGCGAGTCATAAGCCGTTTTTTAACGCAGCCCCCGTCGCCGCCGATTAGCTGAGCGTGTTGGCCTGAAAAAACCGCAACATTTCTCTCGTTGCGTTGGGGCCTTTGGTGTCCGTATAAGAACCTTTCGCGCTGCCGCCTGACCATGCGTGACCGGCGCCTTGCACCGTCCAGTGCTCAGCCACGACCCGCCCGTCCGCCGCATACACGTTGCGCGTAAAACTTCGTCCATTGTCGGTTCCGGACTCAACGGTGACAGCGGCGCTTCCCGCACTTGCCCGCACTGCCTGTTCCCCGTTAACGGGGTGAACCGTGCCATCTTTTTCGCCGTGAAAGACAATCGTTGGCACCGCTTTTCCGGTGGGTTTCGACCCTGTGGACGCGCCACTTTTCATTGCGGAGAACGCAGAATTCACATCTTTAGCGGCGCCGACTGCGAGACCAGAATGCACGCCGACTGCGGCGAAAATATCCGGGTAGGCTTCACCCAGAATCGCAGACATCGCACCGCCGGCCGACAAGCCCGCAACGTACACGCGCTGCGGGTCAACCGGATAGCGCTTGATGATGTCGCGCGTCATGTCGGCAAGCAACGCGGGCTCTCCCAAATCGCGCTGTTGATGGCTGCGCTTAAACCAGTTCCAGCAACGCGACTGATTCGCCTGCGAATTCTGCGCTGGATAAAGCACAAAAAATCCCTCGCCAGACGCCAGCGCCGCTTCGTTCATGCCGGTACCGAGCGCGAAGTCGTCCGGACTTTGCGTGCACCCGTGCAACATCACGACCAGCGGCAGCCGTTTACCGGTGTCGGCTGCAATTCCGCCAGATTGCGGTGGGACAAACAATTTGTACTCACGTGAATCGGACGCAAAGGTGTGTCGTCCGTTGACAAACTGTCCAGTTCGCGGCACGACCTTGGGTTCGTGCATTGCAGCAGGGTTCGCCAGCGCCGGTTCGTCGACGCGGCGGGCTGTGCCCTGGATAACGTTGGTGTCGTCATCATCGTCCGCTCCAGGCGAGCAGGATTGGGCAGGCATCGCGCCGCGCATCGCCGTCTGAATGGCTTCAGTGGCAGCGCGCAAATCGCCCGACTGAGTAAGTCGAGCCGCGTCAGCCATCAGGTGCTTGAAAGAGGTGTTCATCATGGTTCTCGGTGAAATTGGGCAATACGGGATGCGTTAGCGAATGCGGGTAGCCAAAGCGGCTTTTACTTCGGGGCTGGCGTGCAATGCACCAAGTACAACAACCGATTCGATGGCAGCAAGCGCTAACTCTGGCGTCACGTCTGCGGCGATAGAGGCAAGGCCAAGTACACGAATTTGCAGCGTTTGGCCCGCCGCCAGTGCTGCTCGCAACTCGTCGGCGCTGATTTGCTGAATGCCGAGCACCAGCGTTTTGCGCGCGACCGCCTGCTTCACCACATCGGCGTGGCAGGCGATCTGGTTGCGGATCGCAGTGCGGATGAGGTCGGTGCGGTTGGCGTAAAAGCCCTCCTGCACCAGCAAATCAATCTGGCCGAGATCCACGTAACCGAGGTTAATGGTGATTTTTTCGTCAGGCGGTTTGGTCGCAGTGACGATGGAAGTTTTGCTTCTTGGTGGCATGAACGAACTATAGCATCCATCCTTTAAACATCCAAGTGGATGTTTAATTCAGTTTTCTAAATTATTCACTACACAGATTTGCGATGTAAGCGCGAACAGCATTCTCGCTAAATTGCTGTTGTATATGGGCTAAAGCTTCAAATCTGCGATTGTCGACTTTTCTAATAATTCGGTCTTAGCCCCTGATCTGCGGACTTTTCAGAGTAAAGCTGAACTCTTGTCACAGCGCCACTGATACCCAAAACACGAACGAAATCGCCTACACCTAGAGCACACTTTCTAGCGCAAACACTTGGTGTTACGCCAATTTCGTGCAAAATCGAACAATTGTTTGAATCGGTCGATTAAACCGACCTGGAAGGCGTAAATGTCGTTCGAAATGCTCAGCACCACCCATTTCCCCGCACTCAAAATTCGTGAGCGCGAGCCGCGCAACGAGGGCCGTGCCGCGACCAAAACGCGAATCCTCGCGGCGACTGAAAAGCTCTTCATCATCCACGGCTTTGACGCCACCAGCCTGCGCGCGATCACGACCGAGGCGGGCGTGAATCTCGCCGCCGTGAACTATCACTTCGGCAGCAAGGAAGAGCTGTTCGCTCTGGTGCTGACCAACCGTCTCGACACGCTGAATCTGGAGCGCGTGCGGCTGCTCGACGCGCTGGAAGCGAAGGGCTTCGACACCGTGAACACCGTCGAGCAATTGATCGCCACTATGTTCCTTCCGGCGCTACGCCTCGCGCGCAGCGCCGAGCGTGGCGGCGATGACTTCCTCAAATTTTTGGGCCGTGCTTACGCCGATCCGTCGGTGTTTGTGCGTGACTTGCTGGCCGAGCGCTACGCCGCGCAGAACGCACGATTTGTTCATGCATTCGCCAAGGCATTGCCAGAGCTCGCCGCCCAGGATTTGTCGATGCGTCTGCATTTCATGCTCGACGCGATTTCCTCGACACTCGCCTCTGAGGACGCGCGCAAACTGATGAGTGGGCTCGCTGCGACCAGCGGCAGCGCTGTGGATGAAGACGCCGCAGTGCTTGGTCACCTCGCCCCCTTTCTCGCAGGCAGCCTGCGCGCAAAAGTCAATCAGTCGAGCCAGCAGGACGCGATTCGTAGCGTTCTGGCATTCGCTTAATTCCATTTTTTGAAAAGGTATCGCTATGGCATCCGCCCTTCGTGAACCCATCTATGTTGTCGACGGCGCACGCACGCCATTCCTGAAAGCGCGCAACGCGCCGGGGCCGTTTTCGGCCTCCGACCTGTCCGTCGCGGCCGGTCGTGCGCTGATTTCGCGGTTGCCGATTGAACCTACCCAATTCGACGAAGTGATTCTCGGTTGCGCCAATCCATCGCCTGATGAAGTCAACATCGGGCGCTATGTGGCGATGCGCCTCGGATGCGGCGATAAGGTCACCGGTTGGACCGTGATGAGGAACTGCGCGAGCGGCATGCAGGCGCTCGATTCCGCCATCAACAACATGCTCGCGGGTCGCTCGGAGCTGGTGTTGGCAGGTGGCACGGACGCGTTGTCGCATGCACCGCTGTTGTACTCGAAGCAGATGGTGCTCTGGTTTGCTGCGCTCGCCAGCGCAAAGACGATGGGCCAGAAGATCGGCACCTTTGCCAAGCTCTCTCCGGCCGCATTGCTCTCGCCCGTCATCGCATTGATGAAAGGCCTCACCGATCCAAAGGTCGGTTTGCTGATGGGCCAAACTGCCGAGAACATCGCGTTCCGATTTGGCATCACACGAACTCAGATGGACGCGTTTGCCGCCGAAAGTCACAAGCGCGTGCTCGCAGCACAGGCCGCTGGCAACTACAAAGGCGAAGTGATCCCGCTGATCGATAGCAAGGGCAATGTCTACAACGATGACGACGGCGCGCGCACCGATTCCACGCCCGAAAAGCTCGCCAAACTCAAACCCTTCTTCGACAAAAAATACGGCAATGTCACGGCGGGCAACAGCTCACAAATCACCGACGGTGGCGTGTGGCTTGTGCTCGCAACGAAAGCCGCGGTAGAGAAACACAACCTCCCCGTGCTCGGCAAAATCGTCGACACGCAATGGGCGGGCTGCGATCCGGCGCAGATGGGACTTGGCCCGGTCTACGCATCGACACCGATCTTAAAACGCAACGGCCTTACGCTGAACGATCTCGACACCATCGAAATCAACGAAGCCTTCGCCGCACAAGTACTCGCCTGCAAAGCCGCATGGGAAGACGAGAAATTCTGCAAGGAAGAGTTGGGCCTCGATGGCGCGATGGGTTCGATTGACATGAACAAATTGAACGTCGACGGCGGCGCGGTGGCGCTGGGGCATCCCGTCGGCGCTTCCGGTGCACGCATCGTATTGCATGCCCTCAACGTACTCAAACGTACCGGCGGCAAACGTGCTTTGGCGACCATCTGCATCGGCGGTGGGCAAGGCGGCGCAATGTTGGTGGAGGCAGCGTAATGGAATATCAAAACTTCAAACTCAAAACCGACGAAAACGGGACTACCTGGGTCGGCATTGATCTCGCGGACACGAACGTCAACACGATGGGCACGCCGGTGCTCGATGAATTCGATGCATTGCTCGATCAGTTCGGTAAAGAAACACCGAAAGCCGTTGTTTTCCATTCGTTGAAATCATCGGGTTTCATCGCTGGCGCGAACATTCAGGAATTCGAAGCGATTGGCCAAACCAATGACGTCGCAGCCGCCAAAAAACTTATAGAGCGCGGCTACGATCTGTATGAACGCCTCGCAGCTGTGAAGTACCCAACGCTCGCGTTGATCAAAGGCTTCTGCATGGGCGGCGGGCTAGAGCTGGCGATGGCCTGCCGCTACCGCGTCGCGGTTGATGAACCGAGCACTCGTATGGGCTTGCCTGAGGTGATGCTCGGAATTCTTCCAGCATGGGGTGGCGTGAAACGCCTGCCGCAATTACTCGGCGCTCCAGCCGCATTCGATCTCATGCTCTCAGGCAAAACGGTCGACGCGAAGAAAGCGAAAAAACTCGGGCTCGTCGATGAAGCCGTGCCACCGCGCATCGTGGGCAACACCGTCACAGGCCTGCTCAAAGCACTGCCCGTACCGCGTAGCTTGAGCTTCGTTCAGAATCTGATGACCAACGGTTTCCTGCGCGGTTACGTCGCATCGCAAGCCAACAAGCAGGTCGCCAAACGCGCGCGCCCTGAGCACTATCCCGCGCCTTACGCGATCATCGAACTCTGGCAAAAGTACAACGGTGATGTGCACAAGCCGAGCGCGACGGATTCCTGCTCGATGCAGGCGCTGCTCTCGCATTCCACCGCAAAGAACCTGATCCGCGTATTCAGCTTGCGTGAAAAACTCAAGGCGCAGGCGAAAGGCATTGATTTCAAGGCGATGCACGTTCACGTCGTCGGCGCGGGCGTCATGGGCGGCGACATTGCTGCCTGGTGTGCGCTACGCGGCATTAACGTGACTCTGCAAGACCTGGACGCGTCAAAGATCGCACCGGCCATCAAGCGCGCGGCGGACCTGTACAAAAAGCGACTGCGTGACGAACGCCGTATTCGCGACGCGATGGATCGTCTGCAACCGGACATTACGGGCGACGGCGCGAGGAAGGCCGATATCATCATCGAAGCCATTGTTGAGAACCTCGCTGTCAAGCAAAAAGTCTTCGCGCAGCTCGAAGCAAAAGCGAAGCCCGACGCTGTGCTCGCCACCAACACCTCAAGCATTCCGCTTGAACAAATCGCAACCGCACTGAAAGATCCGTCACGTCTGGTCGGCATCCACTTCTTCAATCCCGTCGCACAGATGATGCTCGTAGAAGTTATCAGCGGCATGCAAACCAACCCCGAGACGGCGCGCAAAGCCATCGCTTTCGTCGATCAGATCGACAAGCTACCGCTAGTCTGCAAGAGCGCGCCTGGCTTTTGGGTGAACCGTATTCTCGCGCCGTATCTGACCGAAGCGATGCGTTGCCTCGATGAAGGCATCACGCCAGAAACACTCGACGAAGCCGCGCTGCAATTCGGCATGCCGATGGGGCCAGTGGAGCTTGCGGATGTAGTGGGACTTGACGTCTGCGCCGCAGTCGGTCAGGTCGTTGGCGGAGAAGAAGCGCTAAAGAATGCACCAAAGAAACTAGCCGCAAAGCTCGAAGCAAAGGAACTCGGCAAAAAGACCGGTAAAGGTTTTTACGTTTGGGTCAATGGCAAAGCACAAAAAGGCGCTGCCGGCGCGGTTCCGGCGGGGCTCATTGATCGCCTCATCACGCCAATGCTCAACGAGGCGAACAAGGCCTTGGCGGAAGGCGTCGTCGCCGACAGCGATCTCGGCGACGCTGGCGCAATTTTCGGTTGTGGTTTCGCCCCTTTCACCGGTGGACCGTTCAACTATCAGCGTGCGAAAGCGGCGTAAGTCGTTGCCTGGGCTTTTCGTGCTCACGCGGGTGCTTTCGCGACAGCACGACGGGCGGAAACGGCCCACCGTGTATGACTACCTGTCCGCCTGCACGATCCGCTGCTGCGCGATGTAGTAGATCACCTGATTCGGACCGACATGCTTTGGCGCGGGCGCGTTGAGCGATAGACCGTGGCCGAGCGCATCATCGGCAACGGCGACGATTGTCGCGTTGTGCTCCTGCTTGAACTGGGTCATCAGCTCACCATAAGTCGTGAGACTCGCGCTGGCCGATAGCCGCATGCTAAACAGCGTGTTACCGGTCATGATCGAGAGCAGGTCATGATGCACGCGCGAGCTGCCCGGATCCTGCGCAGCGCGAACGAGTAATGTGGTGTCGCAGCTCACCATCGCCTCGGCGCGGCGACAGTGTGCGGTGAGCAAATCAGCGAACGCCTGCGCCTGAAAGTGCGCCACAAGATGGCCCTCCGTGTTGTACGCCGCAGCAGCCAATGCGGCGGCCAGGGTGTCGTTGTCGTCATGCCCAAGCGCGAT
The DNA here is from genome assembly GCA_039925745.1 of Casimicrobium sp. Classification (GTDB taxonomy): domain Bacteria; phylum Pseudomonadota; class Gammaproteobacteria; order Burkholderiales; family Casimicrobiaceae; genus Casimicrobium. The sequence continues at coordinate 14,817 of JBDSYI010000266.1, forward strand.
GATCGTTGCCGCATGCGCCGTCCCTGCGCGCACATGCAGGTCGCGCTCCGACAGCGCAGTGGAACGCACAAATTTCACCGCAGTGGGCATCGGATTTTCAATGTCTTTGGTGCTACACAAGACGATCTCGCGCTGCGTCGAGCCGACATCGTAAGTGATTTCTTCGACCATGCGCTGCGTGCGCAAGCCTTGCCAACCAAGGATCACCACGTGATTAGTCAGATAGGAATAATCAGCTTCACCCCGCATGCGGCGCCTCCATCGGGTCGATAAAAAATGAACGAATTTGGTGATGCTGGTGGTGAACAATATGATGCCACCCGGCATGATCCAGAGCGCCGTAACGAGTCGACCTTCAGCCGTTTTCGGCGCAAGATCACCATAGCCCACCGTCGTCACGGTAGTGACATAGTGATAGAAAAAAGCGACGATCTCAGTGATTTCGCCGGTCTCAAAACGCCAGATCAGTTTGGCCGAGACCGCATAATGAATGATCAAGACGGCAAGCAACGTCCACCACGACAGCCGGATGAGCTGCGAGTAGAGCGTCTTGAATATGTGCGAGATGCGAACTGGCTTCACTATTGCGATGCATTGTTGCACTGACACGGTCGGTTGCCAATGTCTGTGCGGTGCAGTTTGCGAAGCAATGCCAGAATTACGGCATGCCGATCCAAGTTCTCTCCATTCAATCGCACGTCGTCGCGGGACACGTCGGCAACGATGCTGCTGCCTTCACCTTGCAGCGCCTCGGTATTGAAGTATGGCCCATCCACACCGTGCAATTCTCCAACCACACCGGACACGGTGCGTGGACGGGTCAGGCGTTCACAGCGGAGCATGTGCGCGAGCTGGTGAACGGGCTTGAAGCGCGTGGGCTACTGGGGCGCGTGGACGCGGTGCTGTCGGGCTACATCGGCAGCGCCGAAACGGGCGAGGCGATTGCCGACACTGTGCGTCGCGTGAAGGCGCAAAACCCGCGGGCGCTTTATTGCTGCGACCCGGTGATGGGCGACGTGGGCCCCGGCATATTTGTGAAACCAGACGTGCCGCCGTTCTTCGTGAAAACTGCGCTCGGTATGGCCGACATCATCACGCCTAATGTGTTTGAGCTGGGTCTACTCACCGAAAGCGTTCCGAAGACGCAAGATGACGTGATTTTTGCTGCGAGAGCGTTACTCGAACGCGGCGCAGACATTGCGCTCATCACCAGTGTCCGCACGGGCGCCGATGACACCATTGCTACGCTCGCCGTGACCGCGGGTGCAGCGTGGGCAGTCCACACGCCGTACCTGCCACTCGATCCGATGCCGAACGGCATGGGCGATTGCATCGCGGCGCTCTTCCTCGGCCGTTATTTGCAGCATCACGATATCGCGCTCGC
>JBDSYI010000267.1:0-2229 GCA_039925745.1 Casimicrobium sp.
AGTATCTACAATGGTGGGTAGCGGCTCGCTGGGGCTAACTTTCTCAGCTAGCTCGTGGGTGCAGGTCGTTGATGCCAACAGCCAGGTGGTGATCGACAAGATTTTCAAATCTGGCGATGCGGAAGAGATCACCGGCAAAGCGCCCTTATCCGTCGTGATTGGCAATGCCAAGGCGACTCGGCTATCGTATAACGGCAGGGAGATCGACCTTGCGTCGCACACGCGCTCGTCGGTCGCTCGCCTGACAGTCAAGTAAGCGCCCAAATCCAGATACCAGCGACTTCATTGGAGTAAATCGTGTCTTTTGCAATGTCACGCCGCCAGTCGCGGCAAGTTTATGTTGGCCATGTTGCTGTGGGTGGCAGTGCGCCTGTCATGGTGCAATCGATGACCAATACGGATACTGAGGATATAGCCGCTACTGTTGCGCAAGTCGCCGCACTTGCGCGCGCTGGCTCTGAAGTCGTGCGCATTACGGTCAATACATTGGAAGCTGCGCGTGCCGTCCCCAAAATTCGTGCTGCACTTGACGCCATGGGCGTGAATGTTCCCTTGGTCGGTGACTTTCATTTCAACGGACACAAGCTCCTGACGGAAGTGCCCGATTGTGCCAGGGCGCTTGCGAAGCTTCGCATCAATCCGGGTAACGTCGGTAAAGGCAGCAAACGGGACGACCAGTTTGGCGCCATGATTGAAGCGGCGATCAAGTTCGACAAACCGGTGCGCATCGGTGTGAACTGGGGCTCACTCGACCCCGAGCTGATCGCCCGCATGATGGATGAAAATGCCGCGCTGGACGCCCCCAAAGAGGCGGACGTGGTGATGCGCGAGGCGCTGATTGTTTCTGCACTGGAAAGTGCGGCAAAAGCGGAAGCATTGGGGCTGGGACGCGACAAAATCATTCTTAGCTGCAAGGTGAGTGCGGTGCAGGATTTGATCGCCGTGTACCGCGATCTGGCCCGTCGCTGCGACTATCCGCTGCACCTCGGGCTGACGGAAGCTGGCATGGGCAGCAAAGGCATTGTTGCGTCGACGGCTGCGTTAAGCGTGCTGTTGCAAGAAGGAATTGGCGATACGATCCGCATATCGCTCACCCCGGAGCCAGGTGGAGATCGAACTCGCGAAGTCATTGTTGCCCAAGAAATATTGCAGACCATGGGCTTACGCTCGTTTACGCCGATGGTTGCCGCCTGTCCAGGCTGTGGCCGTACCACCAGCACTTCTTTTCAGGAACTGGCAGAGAAGATTCAGAATTACCTGCGTGATCAAATGCCAGTATGGAAAACCAAGTATCCCGGTGTTGAGGAAATGCACGTTGCGGTGATGGGCTGTGTCGTCAATGGCCCGGGTGAATCGAAGCTCGCCAATATTGGCATTTCGCTGCCTGGCTCGGGCGAGCGACCGGTCGCGCCGGTGTACATCGACGGCGAAAAGGCGGTGACATTGAAGGGGGATCGCATTGCGGAGGAATTTCACGCCTTGGTCGATGAGTATGTTGCAAAAAATTACGCAGTTGGGGCTGCGCGCGCGACCAGGTCTCGCAAGAAAGAAATCCCTATCAAGCAGATAGCCTGAGCGACACTGAGAACCCAGCACGATTGGGATACCGTCAGCCCGCAAAAGAAATTGAAACTCAAGCGCCGGCGCGGTTTCTGGACGAAAAGCGACTTGAAGCACCCACCAGTGCTTGATCTTCAATTCTTGGCGCTCTTGCGAGCCTGACAAGCGCCAACACCGACGCAGCTCGCGTTTTCATTGGCGAAATAGCGCTAAATCCCTGTAAAATAGCGAGTTTTCCGGGCTTCGCGCGCTGATCGACTCTGACGCCAACTTCACCCAACCACCCGGCTCCCCGTATCTTCGGCACACTTCATGAGTAAAACCCTGCAAGCCGTACGCGGCATGAATGATCTGCTTCCACAGGACGCGCCGCTATGGCAGTACCTGGAGGACACGACCCGTCATGTGTTTGAGCAATACGGCTATCGTCTAATGCGCACGCCTGTCGTTGAGCATACGCCCCTGTTCGTGCGCTCAATTGGCGAAGTGACGGACATTGTCGAAAAAGAAATGTATTCGTTTGAAGATGCACTTAACGGCGAAAAGCTGACCTTGCGTCCGGAGGCGACCGCGGGCTTGGTGCGCGCGGCAATCGAGCACAACATATTGTACAAAGGACCGAAGCGCGTTTGGACTTGCGGTCCGATGTTCCGACACGAGCGACCGCAG
>JBDSYI010000268.1:0-11094 GCA_039925745.1 Casimicrobium sp.
CGACCTTGCCTGCCAGTGCCGACTCAATGACGTCCTGCACATCGCCCACATTGAGCCCCGCCCGCGCGGCGCGCGCACGATCAATCTCGATCAGTAAATGCGGTACTTCGCCCGCCCGATCAATTTCGGCACGGAACACGCCGCGCACCTGCTTGATCTCATGCTCAATAGCCTCAGTCGTCTGCTTGATCTCAGCGAGATCATCTCCGGACACCTTGATCACAATCTGACCGTCAATTTGCGAAATGGATTCGAGCACATTGTCACGAATCGGCTGCGAAAAGCTGGGCTCCATACTCGGAATTGCCGAAACGGCTTTGTCCATTTCGTCAAGCAGGCGCTCTTTGGTGTAGCCCTTGCGCCATGTCTCGATCGGTTTCAGGCCGACGAAGGCTTCAAACATGCTGATTGTCTTTGGATCAGTGCCATCCTCAGGTTGCCCGGCCTTAGAGACCACCGTATCGACCTCTGGCACTGTGCGCAGCGCCGTGCGAACTCTCCGAGATACGCGGGCTGCCTCTTGCGTTGAAATGCTCGCGGGCAATCGCAGATTCACCCAGATCGTACCCTCATTTAATTCCGGCAAAAACTCTGAGCCGAGTCGACTCGCGGTGACCACCGAGAGCGCGAATGTCACCAGCCCCAGAATCATCACTTTACGCCGATTGGTAATCGCCCATTCAAGTACAGGCGTGTAAATTTTCTTGCACGTAGAAACCACAAAATTATCGTGATGCGGCACTTTTTTTCGCAGCATCCAGAACGCCAGCAACGGCACCAGCGTTAACGAAAAAATCAGCGACCCGATCAACGCGGTCGTCACCGATAGTGCCATTGGCTGGACGATGCGTCCTTCATGCCGTTGCAGCGCAAAAATCGGAATGTGCGCGGCGATGATGATGAGCATCGAGAACAGTGTGGGTCGCCCCACTTCGTTGGCTGCATCGGTAATCACCGTGCGTCGCTGATCCGTGGTCATGCCTTCCGGCTGCTGCGATAGTCGCTGCAAAATATTTTCAATCACGATCACGGCACCATCGACGATGATGCCGAAATCCATCGCGCCCAGCGACAACAAATTTGCCGGAACCCCCATGATCTTGAGGCCTAAAAAGGTGGCCAATAGCGCGAGCGGAATGACGACGACAACGGCCAGACTGGCGCGAAAATTTGACAGAAAAATGTAGAGCACGATGGAGACCAGCAACGCTCCCTCAACGAGGTTACGAAACACCGTCGACAGCGTCTTTCCCATGAGCCAGGTACGGTCGTAGTACGGCACGATCTTCATGCCTGGCGGCAGCCCTTTGGCGTTAAGCTTCTCGATGGTCGCCTTCACGCCCTTGAGTACCTCGCTCGGGTTCTCGCCCTTGCGCATGACCACGATGCCCGTCACAACATCATCATCGTCATCCTGACCGACTACGCCCAATCGCGGAACGGCACCAATCTTCACCTGAGCCACATCGCGAATCAAAATCGGCGTGCCGCCCCGCGATGACAGGACAATTTGTCCAATGTCATCAACCGAGCGTAGCAGCCCGATACCGCGAATCGCATACTGCTGCGCGCCCTGTCCAATGTAGCTGCCACCCGCGTTCGCGTTGCCACGACCGAGTGCATCGAGCAGGTTCTGAAAGGTCAGCTTGTAGGCGCGAAGTTTGTCCAGATCAGGCTGCACCTCGTACTGCTTGATCGCGCCGCCCATGGCCACGACGTCGGCGATGCCCGGCACCTGCCGCAAACTACGCTCAACCACCCAATCTTCAACCGACCTGATTTCTGTCGTCGAATAGCCATCACCGCGCAGGCGATAGCGCATCACCTCACCCACCGGCGTTGAGTTCGGTGCGATATTGGCGTCAACCCCGGCCGGCAGATCAACCCCGCGCAACCGCTCGTTCACCTGCTGCCGCGCCGATTGCACTTCCGCTTTATCGTCGTAGGTGATGACCGTGTACGAGAGGCCGAACTGCGTATGCGAGAACACGCGCAGCGCATTCGGCAAGCCCGATACCGCAACCTCAATCGGCAGCGTCACCTGCTTCTCAACTTCCTCCGCTGCACGACCAGGGTACAACGCAATGATCGTGACCTGGGTGTCCGTGACGTCCGGAAATGCTTCAACCGAAAGGTTCTTGAACGCAGTGACACCCGACAATACGAATAGCACCGTGCCGAGCACGATAAATAGCGGCTGCGTCAACGCATACGAAATCAGCTTTTTCATGGTTTCTTCACGGTGTCGCCAGCTTTTTCACTCGCCTTGGCAGGTGACGCCTTAGCTTGCGCAAACGGCACCTCCTTGCTCTCGCTGGTTTCCTGTGACAGCGCAAACTGCCGAGCCAACAGCAGCACGTTTTCGCTAACCACTTTGTCGCCCGCCTCTAACCCGCGCGACACTACTGCCTGCTTACTGTCCTGATACGAAAGCCGTACCTCGCGCGGTTCAAAAATGCCGGGGCCCGATTGCACGTAGACCGTATGCTGTGTTCCACGTAGCACAACGGCCGAAGCCGGGATTACCAGCCCACCGCCGAGATGGCGCTCCAGCCGGGCGCTAGCAAGCATTTCCGCCTTCAGTCGTCGATCAGGGTTGGCAACTTCTCCACGTACTTTGATCGTCCGCGTTGTCGGGTCAATCGCATCGCTGCTGGTCAACACTTTTCCGGTAAATTTCTCGTTAGGTAGCGACGGAACGATCAAATCAAAGTGAGAGCCCACCTTGAGACTGCCGACATCGCGTTCCCGCGCGTCGATCTGCACCCACAGAGAGGTTGGGTCCGACACCACGAACGGTGCGGGCACGCCAACGCCCGATTGATCCGGACGCAACTCCTGACCGGGATTCAAATTGCGTTCAACGACGATACCGTTAATGGAACTAACGAGCCCGAGCTGCTGATTGACACCGGTAGCCCCGCCATACAGCCTGGTTCGTGCTTGCGCCCGCGCCACCTCGGTCTGCGCACGTGCCGCATCCGCTTCGGCTTGTTCAAAATCCTTTCGCGCGATCACGCCTGCGGTCAGCAGCTCCTTTTGTCTTGCCAGGCTTTTTTGCGTTAGCTGCGCATCAACTGAAGCCCGTGCAGCATCCGCCTGAGCCTGGCCGAAATCGGGTGACGCCATTTGCGCCAGCACTGCGCCCGCCTTAACGGTTTGCCCAACATCGGCGCGAATGGCGGTAACGCGCCCGGCAAAGGCCGGGAAGATACGCTGCGTGCGCGACTCGTTCCATGTCAATCGCGCCGGCAAATCAATGGCGACTGCGGTGGACGGTTTGACGTCAACCACTGTCAGCAGCGCAAGTTGTGGATTGCCAGCGGCATAGCGCAACTGGTTGCCCTGCAGCACGGCGCTGGTCGCTTCCGGCGGCGCCGGTGCCGGGTCGGAACAGGCTGAAAGAATCAACGCCGCGAGTGGCAGCAAAGCAGTGCTTACCAAACGGTGGAGGTGGAGTGAGGTCAGATAGGTCATGGGACGATCAATCGAGAATGGGGGGAAGGAACTAGCGCAGCACGCGCTGCAGATCCGTGCGCAGCATCAGCGCCGTCCGCGCCTTGGCTAAATCGGCGCGCGCAGCCAGGGCGTCCAGCTGCGTCGTGCGCAACGTACGTCGCGCATCAAGCAAATCAGTCAACGACAGTGCGCCGCGCTTGTAGGCAAACTCCGCCTGACTGGCGACTTGCGAAGCACGCGGCACGATATCCTTATCAAAACTGGCGGTCCGCTGCGCCATCGCCAGCGCTTCCGCGTGCAGGCGTGCGAGCTCTGTGCGGGCATCGCGCAACACGCGCTCCACGGTCAGCTCAGCCTGCTTCAAATCCGACTGCGCACGCGCAGCTTCGCCCTGATAGCGGTAACCCCATGTCAACGGAATCTGCACGCGCAGCTCGATCAGGCGGGTCGACGTGCCGGGATAATGATCAAACGAAATCCCCCAGGTGGGATCGACCTTTTGCAACGCGTAGGCACCTTCAAGCGCGGACGAGGCAGCAGAAACACGCTCGCGCGAAGCTTTAACGTCGCCACGCATCGCGATCAGCGAGGTCGAAGCTTCATCACTCATCGCCAAAGGCAGCGTGTAATCCGCCACGGCAGGCCATTCAACAGGCCCGGCAGAAGCCGCAGCCACGTCGCTACGACCCGTGACCTGTGCGAGTGTGACGACCGCACGGGCCAGGTCAAGTTGCGCGGTACCTTTGTCCACGCCGACACGCGCCGCATCGATCTCAATACGTGAAGCATCCTGCTGCGACAGGTCGCCAGCCTTCAGCCGCGTTTGTGCGGCGTTGACGCTTTCCTCACTCGCCGCCTGCATCATGGTGGCCATCTGCACACGCTCACGTGCGGCCAACCAGTCAAAATAGGCAGCTTGTGCGCTCAGCATTTGCTGCAATTGTGTTTCCTGAATTTCGGCGGCTGTCGCAGCCACCAGACTCTTCGCAGCGCTGGTGCGATGCAGGCGTTTGTCGCCCCGCTCATACGTCCAGTCAATCCCGATCGCCTTGTCAATGCGCTTGCGCCCCAGCCAATCGCCCGCACCCAGTCCATTTTGCAGATCAATTTGCGACAGCTTCGATGAAAGCACGGGCAGTGGTGCATGGTCAGCGGACAACACGTCGGCCTCGGCACCGGCCTGAGACTGGCGTGCAAGGCGCACCTCGGCGCTGTCGTTGACTGCACGCAATACGTCCCGAAGCGTGATCGGAGTTTGCGCGATGGCACCCGACGCGAATACGGCACTCGCCACGACTGTGAGCAGAGTCGCAGCGGTGGCTGCTACGGCTGCATGCGGGCACGATGATCGCCCTGACATCGCAGGCATAGTAGTTTTAATGTTTAACATGTGTCCCTCTTGCTGCGAACTATGTTGCAGCGCGCCTGACCCTTGCCTGACTTTTTACGAGCGTCGCCTGTCTATGCGTTTTTTGATTGTCGAAGATGACACGGTTTTGCGTAACGTGCTTTCGCGTAGCCTCACCGATGCCGGTCACCGCATTGACGCGGCCGCGACACGGGCCGAGGCGGAATCATTCTTGCTGGTCCAGCCTTATGACGCTGTGGTGCTTGATCTCAATTTGCCAGATGGTTCGGGCCTGACCACACTGAAAGACTTGCGTCGGCGCGGCAATACGACGCCAGTGCTGGTGCTGACCGCGCGCGACCGTACCGATGAGCGCATCGCTGGGCTGGATGCCGGAGCTGACGACTACGTCGGAAAACCGTTCGAGCTGGCCGAGTTGGAAGCTCGGCTTCGCGCGCTGGTGCGCCGTTCACAAGGCGGCAGTGATCGGGTTGAAGTCGGCCGTCTGGCACTGGACCGTTCAGCCCGGCGCTTCTACGTCGGTGAGACCCCGCTCGACTTGCCGGCGCGCGAATTTGAAGTGCTGTGGGAGCTCGCCTCTCGACCCGGTCGCGTCGTCAGCAAGCGAGTGCTCTCAGACAAACTCTCTGACTTCAATGATGCACTGGGAGACAACGCGCTTGAAGCCTTCATTTCGCGTCTTCGCCGAAAATTGCAGGGCAGCGGTGCCACGATAAAAACGCTGCGTGGTCTTGGTTATCTGCTAGAAGTTGATGCATGAGCGATCGCTCGGCGTCGCTGGTAACGCTTCGACAGCGGCTGCTGCTCCATGTGTTGACGCCGCTATTCGTCATGTGGTGTCTGGGCACCGCAACGACGGTCAGCCTCGCGTACTATTTCACGCTTAAAGCATTTGACCGAGCCCTGCTGGACGACGCCTTTGCACTGTCCGCTCATGTCCGAATGCAAAGCGGCGAGCCAACGCTGGACCTTTCGTCGCGTGAATTGGCGTCCTTGCTGTTCGACCAGTCCGAGAAAATTTTCTTCGCCGTGCAACGCGGCGATGGAAGTCTGGTGGCGGGTCATCACGGCCTGACAGCCGCGCTCGTCACCGACGGAGCAGTCGCCGGGGCATCACCGCGAACCGATGCGCGGTTTACGTTTTCTGACAGCGTGCACTTGGGCGTGCCCGTACGCACCGTCACGCTGGCGCCCACCGACAGCAAACCGTGGACGACCATCGTTGCCCAAACAACCGGATCGCGCAGCGACTTGATTGAACGCCTGTTGCTGTATTCCGTTGTGCCCCAAGTGTTTTTACTTCTGGCGCTGGCCGCATGGCTGCTGGTCGCGATCGGGCGCGATCTCGCGCCGCTCAACCGCCTGCGTCTCGCGCTTCAGAGACGCGACACCACCGACCTTTCAGCGATTCCAACAGCGGCCTCGTCGCGTGACGTCGCCCAGCTCACGGACGCGGCTAATGAGCTGCTATCCCGCATCCAGCAAGCCATTCAGGCACAGCGTGAATTTACGGGGAACGTTGCACATGAGTTGCGCACCCCCCTGGCAGGTATTCGCGCGCTTGCCCAGTACGGACTGCGACAGAGCGATCCGGTTGCCTTGCGCGAGCAACTGCAAGCCATCGCAAAAAGCGAAATTCGCGCCAGCCACCTGATTGATCAACTGCTCGCTTTGGCTCTGGCCGACGAGGCACATGGGCAGATGGCGCTTGTTCAGGTGAGCCTGAACGAAGTCGTAGAAGACTGTGTGGCCGATATGTTGCAGCGACTGCGGCAAAGCGGCCTCAACAACGTTGAGCTCACTGTCGCAGGTCTCGATCTCCCGCTTCGCGTTATGGGCGACGAGAGCATGCTCAAGGGCTGCCTGACCAATTTGCTGAATAACGCATTAGCTTATGGCGGGCCCGGCAACAATGTCCCTGCACGCATTTCTATCAGCGTGCATGCCCAAGAAGCAGGTGACGCGAGCATCATTCGCCTTTCCGTCGCGGACAACGGCCCGGGCCTCGCCCCCGAACTGGCGACACAATTGCAGCAACGCTGGGCTCGTGGACAGGGCAGCGAACGCATGCAAGGTGGCGCTGGGCTTGGCCTTGCCATTGTCGTGCGCTATGCCGCGTTAATGGGCGCCAGGTTCACGCTTGACAAGGATGAAACCTTGGGCGGTTTGCGCGCCTCGTTAGCCCTACGTCAGGCCGATCAAACGCCCTCAACAACGGCAAAGACTAGACCGACTTCGCCAGCAGCGTGAAATGCTCCACCACGGGTGGTTGGGCAAAATACGGCCCGACGATTGCGCGCCATTCAGGGAACAACGGCCCCTGACGGAACGTGACCGTGTGATCCTCCAGCGTCTCCCAATAAATCATCAATAGGTAGCGCTCTGGAGATTCCACGCCTTTATTGACCTTAAAACCGCGAAAGCCCTGCGCCTTAGCGATGACGGTAGCTACACCACGCTGGATAGCTTCGTCAAACTCAGCCTGCTTGCCAGCGGGGATATGGATGTCTGCAACTTCGAGAATCATGAGGCGTGCTCCTGTTGATGGGTTGGCGTAATGCTAGCGGTAGGCACCTATACTCGCGCGCCATGAGTTCAATCCTCGTTCTCCTCAACCCGCATGCGGGCGGCGGTCGCGCCATGCGCTTTGAGCCCGGTATTCGCGCCCGCATACGCACCGATCATCCGGGCGTGCGATTCGTGGTCACCGAATCCATTCAGACCGCGCATGAGCTCATTGGCGACACCAAACCAGACGCCCGCATTGTGCTTGTCGGCGGTGACGGGACGGTCAACCGCATGCTGCCTGCACTCACTGGAAGTGGAAGGACGCTCGCGATCGTGCCGATGGGCAGCGGCAATGACATCGCGCGCGCGCTGGGCCTGCACAAGCTAGCCTGGCCGCAGGCGTTGGCGCACGCTATTACCGCGCCCGCTTCGCCCATGGACGTGGGTCAAGTTGCGTTTGATGATCGTACCGTGCCATTTCTCGCGTGTTGCACGTCTGGCTTTGATTCAGCCGTCGCGCTTCGTGCGCTCAACTGCCCACGCTGGTTGCGCGGTTTGCCGCGCTACCTGCTGGCCACATTGCGCGAACTGGCAGCGTTTCGCACATGGCATCTCACGGTGCATTCCGATGGCAAGCCGCTGCGCGCCGGAGTCGCGCTGTTTGCCTCCGCGCTCAACGCGCCCACGTTCGGCAGCGGCATTCCCATCGCGCCACAGGCATCGATCAACGACGGTCTGCTGGACTTGATCGTCGCGGGCCGCTTTACGCGCATGACGACGCTCGTCATGCTGCCAAAGCTGCTCATCGGTCGCCATCTGCCTGATGCGCGCATTCACACGTCCACGTTCACGGAAATGCAGATTGATGCACAACCTCCGGTGCCGTTGGCCGTGGATGGAGAATACATTGGCGAAACCGCACATTTGGTCGTTCGTCTGCTGCCAGCGGGGCTGTTAGTGGTTGCGCGAACCGATTGAGTTCGGCACCACGATGAACGACTAAACTCTTCCCTTCAATCCGCAACGCCGCATCACCATGACCGCCACCCTTCGCGAACTCTCCTGCGCCGACGACTACGACCCGAATTCGATGCCCGTTGACAAGGCACGCGAGTTCATCAGCCAAGTGCTCACGCCGATCACGACCACTGAGCGCGTCCACATTCGCGCTGCGCTGGGTCGCGTTTTGGCCGAGGACATCATCTCGCCGCTGGACGTACCGGGGCATGACAACTCGGCGATGGACGGCTGGGCATATCGACACACCGACACGCTGTCGTATGTTCATCCTGAGACAGTCGCTGGCTCTGGGGGTACTACGCCAATGGCACGCATCGGCACCAGCTTTGCCGGCAAGCCCTACCTCGGCCCTGTCGGCAAAGGCGAATGCGTGCGCATCTTCACCGGGGCCGTGATGCCCGCCGACTGCGACACGGTGGCGATGCAGGAACGCGTGACTGAAGACGACGCAGGCGTTCACATCCCGAACGATTTGAAGCCAGGTCAGAACCGCCGTTTTCGCGGTGAAGATCTAAAGTCTGGCGCAACCGCCCTGAAGAAAGGCGCGCTCTTTGGCCCCGCCGCATTGGGCCTGGTTGCGAGTCTTGGTATCGGTGAAGTCTCGGTTTATCGAAAGCTGCGCGTCGCATTTTTCTCCACCGGCGACGAACTCAAGAGCATCGGCTCAACACTGGGTCCCGGCGAAATCTACGACAGCAATCGTTACACGCTCTACGGCATGCTGGAGCGCGCCGGTTGCGAGCCGATCGACCTGGGAAATTTTGTGGACACACCAGAAGCGATTCGCGCTGCGTTTAAGCGCGCATCCGCTGATGCCGATGTTGTTATCACCAGCGGCGGCGTCAGCGTGGGCGAAGCCGATTTCATCAAACAAATGCTCAATGAATTGGGCGAAGTTCTGTTCTGGAAAATCGCGATGAAGCCGGGTCGCCCGATGGCGTATGGCAAAGTCGGCGGCGCTCACTTCTTTGGCCTACCGGGTAACCCGGTCGCGGTAATGGTCACGTTCTATCAATTCGTCCGCTCGGCGCTCGCCACGCTGCAAGGTCGGACCGATTACGCGTTGCAGCCGATGGTCAAAGCGACACTCGTCAACAAGATCAAAAAGCTTCCGGGCCGCACCGAGTTCCAGCGCGGTGTGCTGACGATTACCGCCAATGGTGTCGAAGTTAAAACCACCGGCGATCAGGGTTCCGGCATTCTGTCGTCGATGACCCAGGCGAACTGCTTTGTCGTGCTCGCTACAGATGTGGGCAGCGTCGAACCGGGCAGCCTCGTCGACGTGCAGATGTTTGACGGGCTCCTGTAGCCGTGCCGACTGCGCACCCGCATTGTGAGCGTCGGTTAGGCGGCACGAAATAAGTCGGATCGCACCATGCGCTGGCCACTCGTTGCGCTATTTGCTGTGTGCGGTTGGGGCGCGTACGACGCCTACGTCACCCGCGCGCGCCATCGTCCACCCGGCCAGATCTCGGTGGATGCGCCCGTGCAGCGCGATATCGAAAACGGCACACCGTTTCAAGTCAAGCGTTTTTCGCTGACGCCGCGCGCTCACTTCTCAACCACAGCGCGCATCATTGCCAAAGAGCGTTACCGCATTGACTCTGGGGCCGAGCTCATGCCGCTCGATCTCGGCATCGGTTGGGGGCAGATGTCAGACTCCGACTTGCTCGACCAAATCAAGCTATCGCAAAGCGGTCGTTTTCTCCGCTGGTCAGCAGATAGTCCACCGACCGTTTCCTGGGAAAACATCAATCGCTCGGCCGCAAATTTGCACGTCATTCCCGCCGATGATTCCGTCGCCAACCGGCTGTACGGGGCTCGCGTAGGTGACATTGTCGAACTCGAAGGTGAGTTGGTCGACGCACGGCGCAGCGACGGCTGGTTCATAAAAACGTCAATGACGCGTGACGACGTCGGCGCTGGCGCCTGCGAGGTGATCTACGTGCGCAGCGTCAACATCCACAGATAACGTCCTGCAAGTCGCGGCGCATTCGAACGCGCACCTCGCGCCGCCCCGGCGCCCCGGCGCCCACTTCAAACCAGCTGCAAAATGGGTCGTGAAACCGCTACATTCACGTTCTACCTGCTTTCTACGAAGACAAAACGTCATGGCGAAATCCGCGCACAAATACCTCACCGTCGAACACCTCTGGCAATGCGAACGCATCGGAACGCCCAGCGTTTCGCCCGACGGCAAATGGGTCGTAGTCGATCAGTCGACCTACTCGATGGAAACCAACGAGAGCGCAACGCAGCTCTGGCTCTATTCGACTGACGGCAAAACGCGCAAGCAACTCACCAGCGCTGGCAAGAAAAACACCGCGCCGCTGTGGTCGCCTGACGGTAAGCTGATCGCCTTCTGTGCAAAACGCGGCGAAGGCAAAACCGCCGATACCGAAGCGCAGCTGTACGTCATCGCCCCCGATGGCGGTGAAGCGCGCCGCGTGACCACGCTTGCCAACGGCGTGGACGGCATTCGCTGGTTTCCGGACAGCAAACACGTCGCCGCCGTGTCGTGGGTGTGGCCCGATCTGAAGACCGACGCGCAACAGGCGAAGCGTGCGAAAGAACACAAAGAGTCCAAGGTTCAGGCGAAGGTCGTCGAAGTCGACAACTATCGCCATTGGGACAGCTGGATTTGCGACGGCAAACGCCCGCATATTTTTGAAATCAATGTCGGCAATGGCAAGGCAAAAGACCTGTTCGCCGGCAAGCCGTGGTCACTGAGCCAGGGC
>JBDSYI010000269.1:0-8255 GCA_039925745.1 Casimicrobium sp.
GCAATCTGGCCCGAATCCCGCTCAATGCGTTTGAATTCTGCGACCAGATCCGAACCCGCACCATCGGCGAGCGCCACGCAATCGGCGCGCATTTGCTCGCCTGAGGCGAGACGAACTTCGGCGTGTCGCGCGACGTGCTGAACGGACGCTACTTTCGCGCCATAGAGAATTTGGATACCTGCGGCATTAGTCGCAGCGTCGAGCGCAGATTTCAGCGCGGGATAGGGAGATGCGGCCCCCAACTCCTTTGCGTTGACGTCTGCCGCATCCAGACGGAGCAGGCCGAATGCACCGCGCTGGGTAATCTCAACTTCGCGGATGGGCGCGCGCTCGATGGCAGCGATGGTTACCCCGAGCCGCGATAAAAAACGCCACGAGGCGGACGACAAAGCGATGTTGCGATCGCCAAACGAAACGGCGTTTTGTGGCGCCGCTTCGAGCACCGTGATGTCATCGCTAATGCCGCGATGCTTCAGTGCGAGTGCAGCGGCGAGGCCGACGGGGCCTGCACCTACGATCAAGATTTTCACGCGACGCTCAACGGGCTGCACGGCCAATTCAGCTTTTCACTGGAATGACCACCAGATAGGGGCAAGAAGCGGTTTACGATGAAACTCGACTTTCGGAGAAATATCAATATAGCCCCTGTGCAGCCGTGGTTTCAGAATAATGCTATATCAGCGCGCGCAGGCCGCCTCAACCTCAGCCACCGTTTTCGGCGTGGTGATTGTCATGTTTTCGTTTCCGGTTGCCGTGATCAGAACATCGTCCTCAATGCGAATCCCGATGTTCCAGAAATGCTCCGGGACGTCCTTGTCGGGACGAATGTAGAGCCCCGGCTCATTAGTGATCGCCATGCCAGGCTGTAGCGTTTGCCACACGCCCTTCTTGCGGTAATCGCCAGCATCATGCACGTCCATGCCGATCCAGTGACCGGCGCGGTGCATGTAGAAACTCATGTAGGTTTTTTCTTCGATCACCTGATCGAGACTGCCTTTGAGCAATCCCAAATCCAGCATGCGCTGGGACAGTACCCGTATCGCCACCTCGTGATATTCGTTGAAGAGTTTGCCGGGTTTCAATGCGTCCATGCAGGCTAGTTGCGCGTCAAGCACCGCTTGATACACGTCACGCTGCGGCCCGGTGAATTTGCCGTTGACGGGAAAGGTGCGCGTGATATCGCTGGCGTAGCCTTCGTACTCGCAACCGGCGTCAATCAGCAGCAGATCGCCATCCTGCATCTTGCGATTGCTGTCGTTGTAATGCAGCACGCACGCATTCGGGCCGCTGGCCACGATGTGGTTGTAGGCGGGCGTTCGCGCGCCATGACGAATGAATTCGTGCGATAGCTCGGCTTCGACCTGATATTCGTATTGACCGGGGCGTGCAGTGTTCATCGCACGCGTATGAGCGAGTGACGAAATCACCGCCGCACGACGCATCAACGCGATCTCGTGACTGTCCTTGATCAGCCTCATGTCGTCGAGCATCGAGCGTACGTCAATCACGCTGTTCGGTGCGGATACACCGGTGCGGGCCATGCCGCGCACCGCATTGATGGCGGCAGCAATCTCTGCATCCCACGCAGCACCCATGCCGACTGGCGTGTGCACCGCGCTGCGATCCGCCATCAATTTAGGCAGTTCTTCCTTGAGCTTTTCAATCGGATGCGCTTCATCAAAACGGAAAATTTCGCGAGCCGCATCGGGCCCGTAGCGATATCCGTCCCAGATTTCACGCTCAAGATTTTTCTCGCGACAAAACAGAATCGCCTTGCGCTCGTTACCACCGACCAGCACCAGCACGCTTTCAGGTTCAGCGAAGCCGGTCAGGTAATAAAAGTAGCTATCGTGGCGATACAGATAGCCGGTGTCGCGATTACGCAGGACTTCCGGCGCCGTCGGAATGACGGCGATATCGTCCCCGATGGTCGCGAACAAGCGGTCTCGGCGAAGAACGTAAGGAGAGGAGTCGACCAGTGCATTCATGGGAATGACAAAATAGCGCGATGGAAGAAGCTAACGATTATAGATTTGCCACGATGCTGGAACCTGAACCCGAGTCGCTTCCGGTTGAGATCGCCGAAGACACACCGGTACAGGCGGACATTGTGGCCGCCGCAGAGACCGCGCCGTCGCCCAAACCTGCGTTGCGCGTTGAGATGCGCGCAAGACGAGATGCGATGTCCGACAAAGAGCGCAATTCTGCGTCGCGCCGCATCGTCGAAAAGCTGTTGCAACATCCCGATGTGCATCGCGCCAAGACGGTGATGCTGTTTGCGAACCACGGATCAGAAGTGGTGACGGATGATCTCGCCAAAGAGCTGCTCAAGCGCGGCAAAGCGCTGGCCTACCCGAAGATTACGTCGGTGGCGGGACTGATGACGTTGTGGCGTGTCAAAAATCTCGATGCGCTGATTCCACACAAAATGGGTATTCGCGCGCCTGACGTCACGCGCTCCACGCCGATTGAGCCGATTACGGTCGATTGCGTGATTTATCCCGGCCTCGCGTTTACCAAGGGTTTGTGGCGGCTTGGGCAAGGTGGCGGCTATTACGACCGACTGTCGGCCAAAATCGCTGACAATTGCGCGCGCATCGGCATCTGCTTCGAAACACAGATGGTTGATGAATTGCCGCATCACGGACATGATGCGCAAGTGCATTGGGTCGTGACCGAAGCGACGGTATACCCGTATGTGCCTGATCCGCCCGTGATCGTTCCCCTTGCAACGCTCGCGCCTGACGCCCAAGCAAGCTCATCTTCCGACGCCTCCAGCCTCACGCCGACCCCCTCCAGCGCTGCTGGCGAGCTAGCCAAACCAGACACAGCATGACCGCAATCCGAATCGATGGCAACGTACTTGCCAGCAAAGTCCGCGAGCGCATCGCAACCGACGTCGCCGTGTTGACAGCGCGTGGCATCACGCCCGGACTTGCGGTCGTGCTGGTCGGCGACGACCCTGCGTCGCAGGTTTACGTGCGCAACAAAGCCGCCGCTTGCGCCAAAGTGGGCATGCACAGCGTGATTCATCGACTCGCCGCCGATGCGAGCGAGGCCGAGCTACTTTCATGCATCGAGGCGCTCAACAACGACGCCACTATTCACGGCATCCTCGTGCAATTGCCGCTGCCGAAGCAGATCGCGGAGAAGCGTGTGCTCGAAGCCGTTGCCGTGCACAAGGATGTGGATGGCTTTCACGCCGAAAACGTGGGCGCACTGATGATCGGTGAGCCGCGATTTGTGAGCTGTACGCCCGCCGGCTGTATGGAGATGCTGAAAGACATCGGGATGACGGATTTACGAGGCAAACATGCGGTGGTGGTGGGCCGCAGCAACATTGTCGGCAAGCCGATGGCGATGCTTTTGCTGCACGCTAACGCCACGGTCACAATTTGCCACTCGGGTACCAACGATCTGGCGGCGCAATGTCGGCAGGCTGATGTGCTCGTCGCCGCCGTCGGAAAACCACGCTTCATCACCGCCGACATGATTAAACCCGGCGCCGTAGTCATTGATGTCGGCATCAACCGCCTGCCGGAACGCGAAGGCGGCAAGCTCGTGGGCGACGTCGATTACGCCGCGGTCAGCGAAGTTGCCGGCTACCTCACACCCGTGCCCGGCGGTGTCGGTCCGATGACCATCACGATGCTGTTGCAAAACACACTGATCGCGGCCAACCTCGCCGCAAAGTAGCGCATGGTAGTTACGACTTCGGAGGCAGCAGCGCTTGCAGAGGATGGCGCAGCAATCGCAGCAATACGTCCCTGCGCAAGGAGCGCCGTTCGCTAGTGCGCAATCCGTGTGATTGCAACGCCATTGAAAACGCCAGTGCAAAACTCACGGCCAAATTAAGCACCGCCATTGCTGCGATGCCCCCGACAGCCCACCAAAGCGCAGCGGTTTTTAGAGTAGCAATGCCAAGTACACCAATCGCAGCCGCGACCGAGCCCGTGCTGAGTGTGACGTGACGCACTTCGATTGGCAAGCCAACGAACGCCAGCAAAGTTGGAATTAGCCCAAGCATAATGCCGAGCGAAGTATTGGCCACCACACCCGCTACATGGGCCTTGGCAAAGTTCGCGATTCGCGTGGTGCGCGCCGCGCCGAGCACCCAATTCAGCCGCCGGTGATATGCCAGCCCATCGTGCAACCGATGCAAGGCGAACCAGTTGTCGGCCCAGCCCGCGGTCAGGCTGGATAGCCACAGCAGTATTCCGGTGAACGCAGCAAAAAATGCCGTAGGCCCCAAAAGCGAAACTGATTCAATGCTCGCCTGCGCTTTTTCGGCTGAAATCAGATCGTAGTCAAATACCTTCGTCGCGGCCAGCTGAATCATGAGCGCAACTGGAAACACCAGCGCCAGATTGCCCACAATCGCCGCAGCCTGAGATCGAATCAGGGCGATCGTTTCGTCGACAAAAGCTGTACGACCTTCTGGGCTACCCACGTCGTCAAGCTTCTGCGCAAGCGCGGGCGCTGTCATCGCGGGCTGTTTGGTCGCCAGCGTGAAATGCGAAAAGTGAATGGCCAAAAAGCTGCCCGCGTAATTCAGCGAGAAAAACACACCTTCAATGAATTTATTGAGATGCAGGGCGCTCAGAAAAAATTTCAGATACACCGTCCCAGCGGTCAAAGCGCCGCCACCCGCAGCCATTTTGACCATACCAAAGTAGTCTTTTCGGGTGCGTGCAATGTAGTGCTCGCCGGTCTCTGCGCTTCGCTCGACGACCTTGCGACCCAGCAACGAATAGGTTTCACCCAGCAATGCCCGGACGCTCCTGCGATTTAAGTTAGCGGTGATGAGTTGCGACGTGAGCGCGAGGTATGCGGCCAATGATCGATTGTCGGCCCACACCGCCAGCAAATCCTCTACCCGTTCTATTCGCAACCGCGTTCGCTCCACCTGAAACACCACGTCCACCGACACCCCGTATCGTTCCAGGTGCTCATACACGCTGTCGATAGCGCTGCGAGCGCAGGCGAGCGTTGCATGAAGTTGGTTGAGTAGTTGCAAACGGGCGCTACTGGTGGACTCGGTCGCGATCAGATCATGCGCCAAAGGCGAGAGCTTCATCAGCACGCGCGCATTTTCTCTAGCGTTATCGAGGCGCAATCGAATAGGCGCTTCTAGCGCCGCTGCAGCAATCTGGTTGCACAGCAGGACGATGCTGTCGGCGAGCGCTGCCGCAAGTTCTGGCATTGGCGGGGCTGTCGCAGCATGGTTCGCCGTCACGTGTTGAACCAGCCGCGCAACCAGCGTCTCATCGAGTGCGCTCACCCATTCAGCGTCGCGCTCCGAAACAAACAATAGGGCGAACGCGACGGACAATTCGGCCTGGTTCGGTGCAACGGGAAGGCACTTCGCTTGAACGCGGGAAATTAGTTCGCCTAAGAGCGCCGGACGCGCTGCCATCCCGGTATCGGCAAACAATGAGCGGGCGTCGTTGTCTTTCAGAATGCTGCGCAACATCGAGCCGAATCGCTCTGCCTGCACCGGGTTGCGATCCAGCACCTGCAACAAAAAGCGCAAGCGTGTGTGCTCAGAGAACGCACTGGGCGAGCCAACGCTGGAGGCCGTCTTGTGACGAAGCCAGTAGCCAAGCTCCATCAGCCAGACATTGCGCAGCGCAAGCGGCGCATTCGCATCGGCCAGTGCTAATAGGGCGTCGAGTTGGTGGTTGACGTCGCGGGAGGCGCGCCAACGGCTGAGGAGTGGGAATGCCATTGTTGTTTCGGTACCGCAGACTTCACGAGGGATCGACGAATGTTGCTTGACGGGCCTCAAAAATCTGCAAATTAATCAATTCGTAATACGCGGGAAAACCACAGGAAACAAGGCGTGTTCCATCGCAGCACCAGCAGGTAATTCGCTCGATAGACCTGCAAATTCCGGCGACGTTCGCCACGCGCGGGGCGCATGCACCATATCGTCGCCCAAAAAGCGGGCGCTGAACACACGTCGCCTTGTTGCACTGCCCGACGCAGCATGCAAAGTGAGCATGTGAAACGCCACCAGATCACCCGGTTCTAGCGCCCAGCCGATCACGCGCTGCTTATTTTCGGACACCGTCATGTCGGGAATATCCGCGAGCGCACCTTCGGGAAACCACTTTGCCTGCTTACTCATAAACGTTCGCGGCATGTACCACGTGCCATCGTGTGAACCCGCAAGAAATTCAAGCGTAGTCTCGCGGGGCACCGGATCAACCGGAATCCAGAAACTTACGTTCTGGCGACCATCAACGTTGTAGTAGGGCTGATCCTGATGCCACGGCGTTGGTTGTCGCGTGCCAGCTTCTTTGACTAATAAATGATCGTGATAAATGCGCGCCGTCGAGCTTCTCATCAAGGACGCTGCGAGGGTAGGTAGAGCGGAATCTCGGAGAATGTGTTCGTATTCCCCGATGCGTTGCCAGTTACAAAAATCCTCAAAGAAACGGCCGGGATCATCAACATTGCTTGCGACTGCAGCGAGCGGGCCCGGACGTGCGAGATTGGATTCGATGCCTCTGGTCAAACGCGCGATTTCTTCTGCGCTTAACGCGCCACGAATGACGACCGCGCCGTCGCGAGCGAAATCGGTCACGGCCTGATCGAGCGCTGAAAAAGCATGTGTCATAGGTTGTATTGTAAGAGCGGCGCACGCCGCAAAAAGTCGTTGCTGTTGGCCGGTTTTTGCGGCTTGGGCTGCCGCTACGAGGCGTTGGTGAGCGACGTAGTCAATCGGGCCATGAACAACGCGTCAACGTAGCCGCCTTCGCGGAACGAGAAATCACGCAGTCGGCCTTCATGTTGAAAGCCAAGCGATTCGTAGAGTTTGATGGCGCGCATATTATCGGCGTGAACCGTTAGCGCCACGCGCGAATAGTTCGCCCAATGATCAGCAAAATCAAGGCACGCATTCATCAAAGCGCGGCCCACACCGCGCCCTTGATAAGCGTGAGCAATCGATATTCCCAGACTACAGACATGCTTCTGGCGCGGATTTTCGGAGACCGCATGCAAACCGGCATTACCGACGATGCGACCGTTGACGATGGCGACCAGCACGACCTGTCGCGTACCCACGTTGCCGGCGAGTCTGGTGCGCCAAACCTCCGGTGAGGTGTAGGGATGTTGCAGCGTGCCATTTGATGCGCTGCGATCAGAGAATACTTTAGCGAACGCTTCGGCATCCGTTTCGGTCGCAGCGCGGACCGTGATTTTTAGTGGTGCCGATTTGCGCGTTCGAGTCGGATTCGGCAAGGGCGGCGAAGCGGGGGCTGGCATGCTGTGCCTATTGATGCGCGACATCACCGTGCCATCAACGTATCGGCTCGCATGCACAATATGAGCGCGCTCAATGCCTTCTTCCGCAAAGCCAAATGAGCCGTAAAAATGCTTGAGTGCCGCACTTTGCGTGTCGACGATGAGCTCGATCCGGCGCATTTGCAACCAATGGTCGCATGCTGCAATCGCGCCATCCATGAGCGCGCGACCGACGCCTTTGCGTCGATAGTCGGGCCGAACCGCAAGCAGGTCAATGGTTGCGCAATGCTTGCGGCGGATGTGATTCGGATAGGCACGCAGAAACAGGATGCCCGTCAACGCGTCGCCGTCAAGCGCAACCAGCGGAAGGCACGCTGCATCAGCGTATTCCGCGAGCTTCTTTTCCCAATGCGCGACGCTGCTATAGGGAGCCACCGACGTAAACGGCAGCATCGCTAAATCGCCAAACAGCATCGCCAGAGCACTCGCATCGCGAACGTCTGCACGGCGAATATTGAGCGATGCTGCCATGGACTATTTTTTCTTGGCCGGGGCTTTAGTGGCTTTGGTTGCTGCGGCAGTCTTCGTCGCTTTGGCTGCCGGGGCGGCCTTGGCCTCTGCTGGCTCTTTGCCAGGCTTCGGTTCGCGAGGCGGGAAGTCGAAACCGACTTTCACTTCATCCTTCTTCCGTTCAACCACCAGATAAGCTTTGAATGGTCGCTTGGTTTTAGTCGAGATGAATTTGGTGAGCAAATCAGTCTTGCCGTCAGTCAACAGCTTCACCATTTGCTCGCGCTCAATCGGCTGTTGCAAGATCACGCGGCCCGAGCGGAAGTCGCATTTGCGCGGCTTCTCTTTTTTGGCGGCGACTTCGCAGATGTAAGCGGTCGGCAACTCGAACACACCCGCGCCACATTTCGGGCATTTACCAATGGCCTCCATCGTCGAAAAGTCCACCGGATCAGCGCCTTCGCCGACGGCGCCTTCATTGTCGTCCCAGTAAA
>JBDSYI010000270.1:0-6094 GCA_039925745.1 Casimicrobium sp.
CTAGCGGAAACACCGACAGGCTGCGAACACGATAGCGGTTGCGAGACTCATGTGGACGCCGAAACGACGATTTCGGAAGCGGTTGCCGTCCATGACGCCAGCAGCCAGATCGCGACGGTCAGCACCGCAACCAATGCAGCCAATGCCTCTGATCGCGTCACCAAAATTCGTCGCGTCGACCCGGCCTGTCGAGAATCAACAACTTTTGCTACTTCACCGCTTTGCAGCATGGATAACTCCGTTAGCGCAAATCCCCCGGTGACCCGTGTTGTGCGTAGCAGATCGCTCGCAACGAGGCAAAGTTTATGACGTCATCATCAAAAAGGCAAGGTCCTCCCGATACTGGTGACATTGATAGCCTGTTGCGCCTCCGGCTCAAAAGGCGTCACTTAGCGAGCAAACTTAGCGGCAACAGCACAAAAACACGGCCGCCCAAATGCAGCACAGCGATCACCGCTCGCGCGATCCCCGACTACGAATCTGTCCGTGAAAAAGAGCGCGAATCAGGGTTCGCGGTTTAATCGACGGACAATTTCCAGGTGATTGCCTACCCCGGTAACGCGTAGTCCTTGAATTGCTCGCGCAGCTTCGCCTTCATCATCTTCCCGGTCGCTCCAAGCGGAATGGTGTCAACAAATTGCACGTCATCCGGCACTTGCCATTTGGCGATTTTGTCGTCGTAGAACTTGATGATCTCGGTAGCGGTCACTTCGGCGTTGGGCTTCTTGACGACGACAAGAATTGGACGCTCATCCCATTTCGGGTGACGGATGCCGATACAGGCAGCCATCATTACCGCAGGATGCGCCATCGCGATATTCTCGACGTCAATCGAGCTGATCCATTCGCCGCCGGACTTGATCACGTCTTTGCTGCGATCTGTGATTTGCATGAAGCCATCCGCGTCAATCGTAGCCACGTCGCCCGTTGCAAAGTAGCCTTCCTTGTCGACAATATGTCCGCCGTCGCCTTTGAAATATTGATACACAATCCACGAGCCGCGCACCAACAAATCCCCCGACGCTTTACCGTCGCGTGGCAACTCGTTGCCCTCAGGATCAACCACCTTCATGTCCACGCCAAACACCGCGCGGCCCTGCTTCAGAAGAATGGCGCGCTGGGTCGGCCAGTCGTCGTCCATCTGCTTGCCTTTTAACGTGCCATACGTGCCAATCGGGCTCATCTCGGTCATGCCCCACGCGTGATTAACGGTCACGCCGTACTTGTCGCGAAATGCGTCGAGCATTGCCGGCGGACAGGCGGAACCCCCGATGACCGTGCGTTGCATCGTCGACAGTTTTAGATTGTGCGTGTCCATGTGCGAAAGCAGCATTTGCCACACAGTCGGCACGCCAGCCGAGAACGTGACCTTCTCCTGTTCAAATAAATCGTAAATAGATTTGCCGTCCATGCCGGCGCCGGGAAACACGATCTTGCTGCCGACCATCGGCATCAGATACGGCAAACCCCACGCGTTGACGTGGAACATCGGCACGACCGGCAATACCGTATCGCGAGAACATATGCCGATCACGTCAGTTGCCGCGCCCGCCATCGCATGCAGCATGGTCGAGCGATGGCTATAGAGCACGCCCTTTGGATTGCCCGTCGTGCCACTGGTGTAGCAGAGGCTCGACGCCATGTTTTCATCAAATACGGGCCACTTGTATTGATCAGACTGGGCGCCGATCCACGCCTCGTAACTCAACAAATTCGGAATGCCAGAATCAACGGGCAGCTTGTCGGCGTCACACAGCGCGATGTAGTGCTTGACCGTCGGGCACTTCGGCGCGATGGCTTTGATCAATGGCAAAAACGACATGTCAAAACACATGATTTCGTCTTCGGCGTGATTGACAATCCATGCCATTTGATCTGGGTGCAGACGCGGGTTGACCGTGTGCAACACACGACCTGAACCAGACACGCCGTAGTACAGCTCGAAGTGGCGATAGCCGTTCCAGGCGAGCGTGGCCACGCGCGACGATTGCGCAATCTGCATCGCATCGAGCGCATTCGCGATCTGCTTTGCTCGTCGGTTCGCCTGCGCATAATTGGTGCGATGAATGTCGCCCTCTACACGCCGCGAAACTATCTCGGTGTCGCTGTGATACGTTGCGGCAAACTCAATTACCGACGAAATTAACAGCGGATGCTGCTGCATTAATCCTTGCATGGCGTGTCCTCCTTAAAACTTTTTGGGCACTTAAATGTAGTGGATATGCGCGGCGCAACGGGATTGAGAAATCGCAAGCGGAAATGAGCCGCTACGCGAACACTAAACGCTACGATACGCTACCTTGCAGCACAACAACTTCCGCGCAAAATGACGCTTGCGCTGGGGCTACATGCAAGTTTTTCACAATGTCGACTTAACCGTTTTTCATTGCTCATGCCCTGATTGAACGTCATTCCTGAATAAAGCTGATCGCTAAAACGGGGACGAAAAACGGTCAAACACGGTCTCCTGCGCCGTAAATCCCATGCTGCGTTTATCGAACGCAATCGCCTTGATCAGCGCGTATATGGGCTGCCCCGTCTCAAGCTGCATTTCATCCAGCGCCTGAGCCGATATGCGGGACAGGAGCTCGCGCGGCTCTGACCCACCGGATCCGGTGAGCCGTACGTGCACCTCGGCAATCGCACCACCGCGATTGTCGATTGCGCCCACGGTGCCTTCGAGAATGTTGCGAATGCTGATGCCGCGCGGGCGCTCAGTGGCGAGCGTCACGTCGCGCGCGCGAATGCGAATTCGCACTCGTGCGCCAATGGGCGTATCAACGCCCGGCGCAATCAATTCACCACCATCAAACTTGAATGTGGTGAGGAAATACTTCATGTCATGGCGCACCGCATGCGCCTCAATCAACGCGCCGCCTTCGAAACGGCCCGTATAGGGACGCAGATCGGCGCGGTTAAATATCTCCTCGGTCGGCGCACAGGCGACAACCTTGCCGTCGTTCATGAGCACCACATCATCGGCCAGACGCGACACCTCGCCGATGGAGTGGCTCACGTAGACAATGCGCATGCCAAACTCGTCGCGCACGCGCTCGATGAGGCGCAAAATTTCGCTGCGTCGGCCGCTATCGAGCGACGCGATGGGTTCATCCATCAAAAGCAATCGTGGCCGCGACAATAGCGCGCGTCCTATCGCAACGCGCTGCTTTTCTCCCCCCGAAAGCGATGGCGTGTCGCGCGCCATCAGCGCACCGATACCCAGCAAGTCCACCACTTGGTCGAACGGCACGATCGGCGCGCCTTTGCGATCAACCGAAGCGCTGCGGCGAGCACCGTAGTCGAGGTTCTGCCGCACAGTCAAATGCGGGAACAACAAGCCGTCCTGAAACACGTACCCGATGCCGCGCTGCTCAACCGGCATATTGATGCGGTGCTCGCTGTCAAACAGCGTTACGCCATCGATTCGAATATGGCCGCGATCTGCTTTCACCAGACCTGCCACCGCGCTCACGACAGTAGTTTTGCCGGAGCCAGAACGGCCAAACAATGCGAGCACCGAAGCGTCGCTGACGAATTTAGCGCTAATTTCGGTCGCCGCGCTAAAACGCTTGCTGATGTCGATGTCGATCACGTGATCAGTCCGCCACCCACCAGACGCACACGACGATTCGCCCATTCAGACGCGGCGAGCGCTGCCACTGAAAGCACAATCGACACGATACACAGCCTCAGGATCGCTGCGTCAGCACCCGGGCTTTGCGTCAGGTTGTAAATTGCCAACGGCAGCGTTTGCGTCTCGCCGGGAATGTTCGAGACGAAAGTAATCGTTGCGCCGAATTCACCGAGCGATCGCGCAAACGCCAGCAATACGCCAACCGCTAAACCCGGAAGTGCGAGCGGAAAGGTGACGGTGAAAAACACGCGCCAGCGCGATGCACCCAACGTCCGCGCCGCCCATTCGAGCCGCGGCGGCACGGCCTCAATCGCGAGGCGAATGGCGCGCACCATGAGCGGAAAACCCATCACGCTAGCTGCCAGCGCCGCCCCCGTCCAGCGAAACGCAAACGTGATGCCGAACCAGGCGTCAAGCGTGCCGCCAATCCAGCCTTTTTTGCCGAACGTCACCAGCAAAAAATAGCCGATCACTACAGGTGGCAATACCAGCGGCAAATGCACCAGCGCGTCAAACAACGTCTTGCCGGGGAAGGTGCATCGGGCAAGCACCCAGGCGCACGCCACCGCGAGCGGCGCACTAAAAATCACGCTCGCAAGCGCAACTTTCAGGCTCAGCACGATGATCTCTAGTTCTTCTTTCGACAGCATGCAGGATTATTGCCGAGCGCTGCTCATCGCTCCAATTTTTATAATCAGTTCGCGAGCCACGTTACGTTTCATTTCGCGACATCAAATCCGAATTTCTTCCATACGGCAGTGGCCTTGGCATTGGTCAGCGCAGCCAGCAATGCGCGGGCAGCCGGTGAATCCTGCCCGGTCACGATGGCCGCTGGATAGACAATCGGTGCATGCAGAGCGCCAGGAAACGCGGCCACCACGCGCACGCGCGGCTCAGCCATCGCGTCAGTGCGATAGACGATGCCCAGTGGTGTTTCACCGCGCGCAACAAAGGCGAGCGCCGCGCGAACGTTCTCAGCGCCGGCAATCTTTTGATCGACCGTGCCCCAAACGCCGAGCTTGGTCAGCGCCGCTTTGGCATATTTGCCAGCGGGTACGACGTCGGGATTAGCTAACGACAAGCGCCCATTTCCGAGCGCTGCTGCGATTGCAAAGCCCGGCGCAACGTCGAGCTTCACGGGGCTTGACACGGGAGCGATCAGCACCAGTTCATTTTTGACCAAGTCACGACGCGTGCTGTCGATGACCAGATTTTTTTTTGCGAGGTAGTCCATCCATGCTTCGTCAGCCGAAATGAAAAGTTGCGCGGGTGCACCACTCTCAATCTGCTTCGCGAGCGCATTGCTGCCCGCATACGACAAGCGAATCTGCACGTTCTGGTTGGTCGACAAAAACACCTTCACCTGTTCGTCAAGCGCGTCTTTGAGCGACGAGGCAGCAAATATCGTGACGTCGGCGGCGAGCGCCAACGGAGTCACGACTAGCAAACTCGCCGCCAACAGCGCGTCGCCGAACATTCGACGGACTGAGGTCTTGAACGAGGCCGACTCTACGTTCACTAATTGCACAAAATTCACCTGAAAGCGGAATGAAACATGATTCGTCATATTTATTCTGACATAACGAACACAATCAAGGGCAACCTAAATCCGCCTTTCCATTCAAATTATTTTGTTAATACGCACATAATAAGAAATGCTTGTCGATCCTGACTGAACGCAGCCGATATGTATTGCGGTTTCAGCAAAGCGTTATGTTGTTACGGATATATAGAACGCCGTGATCACCGCGCCACTCGATCAGACTGCGACAGCGCTAAAGTTCATTGCAACGCCGTTCATGCAGTAGCGCAGTCCAGTCGGCTTCGGGCCGTCGTCAAAAACATGCCCAAGGTGCCCGCCGCAGCGCCGACACACCACGCCTGTGCGTCGCATTCCAAACGTGGTGTCGGTATGCTCGTCAACTGCCTTTGGCAGCGCTTCCCAAAAGCTCGGCCATCCGGTGCCACTGTCAAATTTAGCTTTGGAACTGAACAGATCGAGCGCGCAGCCAGCGCAGGTAAATTTGCCCGCACGATGCTCTGCGTTCAATGGGCTCGTAAAAGGCCGCTCGGTGCCTTCGCGGCGCAACACGTCGTACTGGGCGGGCGTAAGAACTTTTCGCCATTCCTCGTCGCTCTTGGTGACTTCAAACGCGTGGGCTGGCGTCGCAGCAGCGTCCTTGGGCCCAAATCCACGTATCGACATCATGGCGTACGCCAGCGCTGCGATGCCGCCACCAATAAATGTTCTGCGGGTTGTGACGTTCATAAAACACCTAAAGAAACGGTCTAGTTATCACTGTGTCGCGTGAGCTCGTCTAGTCCTTACGAGAATAGCGCTTCCTGCGACAATCTGGACCATGACATCAAAGGTTCAGTTTCGCCTGCGCATCTACAAAGACGAGACCATCGCCATTGGCCCAGGCAAGGTAGCGCTGCTCGAAGCAATCGCCGAGTACG
>JBDSYI010000271.1:0-4840 GCA_039925745.1 Casimicrobium sp.
GCGCAGAAAAAGCAGAATGACACGCCAAGTAAATTTATGTTCGTGCAACCGCACGATGCCGTTTGACGTCGCAGCTTTTGCCCAGGCGGCGGCGAGCGCGGGCGCAGCAAGTGTGCAAAGTTTTGACTCGATGTGTCAGCATGAGCTCTCGCGTTTTGGCGATGCCATCGATGGCGATGCGTTAGTGGCTTGCACGCAGGAAGCGCGCTTGCTGGGCGAGGCAGCGGGTGACTCGCAAAAAGTTTCGACGGTCCGCTTCTTCAATATTCGCGAGAAAGCGGGCTGGTCAACGGAAGCGTCGTTCGCTACGCCAAAACTCGCCGCGCTGATCGCAGAGGCGATGCTGCCTGACGCCACACCCACGACGCAGGTTTCGTACAAAAGTAGCGGGCAAACGCTGATCATTGGACCGATGCGTGACGCACTGGAAATCGCTGATTCGCTGAAGGGCGCGGTGTCAGTGAACGTGTTGGCAACCGATCGCGACGGAGAGCTGCCAACAACGCGCGACTACCCGGTGCTAAGTGGCAACAACGTCAAGACGACCGGCTGGTTAGGCGCATTCAAAGCGAGCTGGCAGCAGGCAAATCCGATTGATCTCGATGCCTGCACGCGCTGCAATGCGTGCGTGCGCGCCTGCCCCGAGGGCGCGATTGATTTGAGCTATCAGGTGAATCTCGACCTCTGCAAGTCGCATCGTGAGTGTGTCGTTGTTTGCGGCGACATGAAGGCGATTGATTTCGCCCGCGCCGACGTTGCACGCGCTGGTGATTTCGACATCATCATCAATCTCAGCGACGCCAAGCTATTTACCCAGCATCAGCCGCCACAAGGTTACTTCGCGCCGGGCAACGATGCGATTTCGCGCGTAAAAATGATCGCCGAAGTTGCCTCGCTGATCGGCGAATTCGAAAAGCCAAAATTCTTCAACTACCGCGCCAACATTTGCGCCCACAGCCGCAACAAGAAAACCGGCTGCACACAATGCATCGACGTTTGCTCGACGCGCGCGATCGCGCCAAAGGGTGATCATATTGAGGTGTCGCCGCAGCTGTGCATGGGTTGCGGTGCCTGCACCACCGTGTGCCCATCGGGCGCGCTAGGATTTGCGGTGCCGCGAGTGTCCGATCTCGGCACTCGGATCAAGACATTGCTGAAAACGTTTCACGCCGCGGGTGGTCGCGATTCGGCGCTGTTGCTGCATGACGAAGCAGAAGGCGCTACCGCGATTGCAGATCTGGCGCGACGCGGTGACGGCTTGCCCGCGCGCTACATTCCCGTTTCGCTGCATCATCCCGCTGCCGCCGGTCTCGACGTTTGGCTTGGCGCGATTGCTTATGGCGCAACCGAAGTCTCGGTGCTCATCACCCCAGCCATAGCGCCGGACTACGGCATCGCCTTGCGGGCGCAGGCGGACATTGCCAACCAAATACTCATGGCGCTGGGTTATCAGGATGCGCGGGTTCGGGTAATCGATGAACGGGAGCTTGCCTTCCCGGAATGGGCCGCCACGCGTGGCTTGGGCGTTCGAGTGCCTGCGTCCTTCAATCTGGGTAACGATAAGCGCGGGACGCTCGATGCAGTGTTCGCCCATTTGCTAGAGCATGCGCCGACCCCGAAGTCTGTCATTGCGCTAGTGCCAGGATCACCGTTTGGCGAGATTGTCGTTAACGCCGACAAGTGCACCCTGTGTCTGGCGTGTGTCGGTAGTTGTCCGGAAGGCGCACTTGCCGACAATCCTGAGCTGCCGCAATTGCGCTTCATCGAAACGAAGTGCGTGCAATGCGGTTTGTGCCAAAAAACTTGCCCGGAACAGGCCATCGCGCTGGTTCCGCGTTTGAACTTGACGCCCGAGGCTAAAAAGCCGCGCGTGTTGAATGAGGCGGAAATCCTTGGCTGTTTGCGCTGCGGCAAGCCGCTTGGTGCCAAAAAGATGATTGAAAACATGTTCAACAAATTGGCAACTCACAGCATGTTTCCGGATGAACAATCGCGCAACCGGATCAAGATGTGTGCCGACTGCCGCGTCGTGGACCTCTACAGTGAAGAGAAGCCGCTTGATATTCGGAACCTTGCGAAATGAGCGGCACCGTCGCACCGCTGAAATTGGGCGCATACGTGTCGCCTGAGGATCACGGCCGCGCCAATTTCTACGCGCTAATTTCGCGTCTGTTCGCAGATGCGCCTGATCAGGCGTTGCTACAGGCTATCGCCGGTTCACCGCCTCTAGCCAGCGACGACACGGGAGAGCCTTTAGCGATTGCGTGGTCGAAACTGATCGCTGCATCCTCGGTGATGGATTCCGACGCAGCCCGAGAAGAATTTGACGCGCTGTTTATCGGTATCGGCAAATCGCCTGTGAATCTGCATGCGTCACATCATCTGACCGGTTTCATGATGGAGACGCCGTTGGCCGAGGTGCGTGGCACGCTGGCAACACTAGGGATTGCCCGACTGGAAACGCAAACTGTCGTCGAAGATCATCTCGCCGCGCTCTGTGAAGTGATGCGTCTATTGATTGTCGGGGCTGATGGGATTGCGCCAGCTGCTTTGTCGACACAAAAGCAATTTTTTGAGTCGCACATCACGACGTGGTTTGAACTGTGTTGCACTGCTATAACGAAATCTCCTCTTGCAAATTTCTATAGCTTGGTAGCACAATTGACACGCAGTTTCTTGATGGTTGAACGCGAAGGGTTCTCCATCGATGTCTGAAGCTCAATCAAGTTGTATTAAGGAGTGCGTTTATGAGTAGCAAAAAATCCGGCGCAGACATGAAACGTCGGGGCTTTTTGTTGGCTGGCGGTGTCGGTGCGGCAGGCGTAGTCGCCGTTGCTGTGGCGCCTGCGGTCAAGCACACGGTTCCTGCCGTCGCCAAAAAGGCCACGCCCGAAGGCGCTGGCTATCAGGACACCGAACACGTCCGCACCTATTACGATCTGGCTCGCGTTTAACGTGGTCGCCCAAGTTTTCCGGAGAACATCATGCTCGTAAGAAAATCTCACGATGTGGACGGCACGCGCCTGTCCGAACATTCGACTATGCGTCGATTTAGCGGAGCCAAGACTTCGAACACCCTGGATCGCCGCTCGTTTTTGAAACGATCGGGTATCGGGCTCGGGGCGGGCGCATTCGCCAGTCAACTGCCGCTCGGATTCGTCGGTAGAGCTGACGCGGCAGAGCCGACTGAAGGTGGCGGCAAACCGGAAGTCAAGCGCACGGTATGCTCACACTGCTCCGTTGGCTGCGCGATCGATGCGATCGTAGAAAACGGCGTTTGGACGCGACAAGAGCCGGTGTTTGATTCACCAATCAACCTGGGTGCGCACTGCGCCAAAGGCGCTGCCATCCGTGAACACGGCCACGGCGAGCATCGCTTGAAATACCCGATGAAACTGGTGAACGGAAAGTATGTCCGCATCAGTTGGGAGCAGGCGCTAAACGAGGTGGGTGACAAGCTCATTGATCTGCGCAAAACAGCGGGGCCCGATAGCGTATTTTGGGTAGGTTCGTCGAAGCACAACAACGAGCAGTCGTACATGTTCCGGAAGTTTGTGAGCATGTTTGGCTCCAACAACTGCGACCATCAGGCGCGCATCTGCCACTCCACAACGGTCGCTGGTGTTGCCAACACCTGGGGCTACGGTGCGATGACAAATTCGTACAACGATATGCAGAACACCAAGTGTGCGCTGTACATCGGCTCGAACGCGGCCGAGGCGCATCCGGTGTCGATGCTGCACATGTTGCACGCCAAGGAAACGGGTGCAAAACTCATCGTGATTGACCCGCGCTTCACCCGTACCGCGGCGAAAGCCGATGAATACGTGCGGATCCGCTCGGGCTCCGATATTCCGTTTTTGTTCGGCATGCTGTATCACATTTTTAAGAATGGCTGGGAAGACAAAAAGTACATCAATGATCGCGTCTATGGCATGGACAAGGTCAAAGAGGAGGTGATGGCGAAGTGGACGCCGGAGAACGTTGAGGCGGCCTGTGGTGTGCCCGAAGCGCGGATGGCAGAAATCTCCAAAATGTTCGCGACCAATCGCCCATCGACGCTCGTCTGGTGCATGGGACAAACCCAGCACACCATTGGCAATGCGATGGTGCGGGCCAGTTGCATTGTGCAACTGGCGCTTGGCAACGTCGGCGTGTCCGGCGGCGGCGCCAACATCTTCCGTGGCCATGACAACGTGCAGGGCGCGACCGACATCGGCCCGAACCCTGACTCGCTGCCTGGCTACTACGGCATTGCAACGGGCGCGTGGAAGCATTGGTCTACCGTGTGGGGCGTGGATTACGAATGGCTGAAAAAGCAGTTTTCTTCGCAGACCATGATGGAAAAGCCAGGCATGACGGTGTCGCGCTGGATCGACGGCGTGCTCGATCCAAACGACACGATCGATCAGGATTCGAACCTCAAAGCCATCGTGTTCTGGGGCCACGCGCCTAACTCTCAAACGCGCGGGCTAGAGATGAAAACGGCGATGGAAAAGGTCGACATGATGGTCATCATCGACCCGTATCCAACGGCCTCGTCTGCGATGCCGGATCGCAAAGATGGTGTCTACCTGTTGCCTGCATGCACTCAGTTTGAAACGAGTGGCTCCGTCACGGCGTCGAACCGTTCGCTTCAGTGGCGCGAGCGCGTCATAAGCCCGTTGTTCGAATCACAGACTGATCACGCGATCATGTACGCATTTGCCAAGAAATTTGGATTCGAAAAAGAGTTTGTAAAGAATTGCAAACTGGTTCGTCCCGACGGCGAGAAGAAGTGGGAAGAGCCGGAACCCGAGGACATGCTGCGCGAAATCAACGCGGGCTCATGGACCATTGG